>CALMVH010000159.1 GCA_937873165.1 uncultured Rhodospirillales bacterium | reverse complement strand
AGGCTGCCGCCGCCGATATCCCCAACTATCCCGTCCGCGTCGGGAATGCCGGACAGAACTCCGAGGGCCGACAGCCGCCCTTCTTCGGCACCGCTCAAAACCCTGACTTCCAGGCCGGTCGCGATACGGATCGCCGCAACAAACCCCGGCCCGTCGGCCGCCTCGCGGATCGCGGCCGTCGCCACCACGATCCGATCGCCAACGTCGTACGCCTCGCACAATGCCGCATAGCGCCGCAGCCCCTCGATACACAGCCGCTTGCCGACCGGGTCCAGCCGGCCTGTCCGCGCGATATCCCTGCCGAGATGCGGATAGATCTGTTCGGTCAGTAATTCCGCAGGCACCCGCGACAGCCTGCGGAAGATTACCAACCGCACGGAATTCGAACCGATATCGATGATCGCGCAAGGCCTGCCGGTCTCGCTCATCGGCGGTTCACCGTCAGCGGCGGCGGCAAAGCGTCCGCAGAAGACGAGCCGTGCCCGGACCAACTGGCATGAGACATGAAGTACTCCTGTGCAGAAAATGGTTCACGCGCCGGTTTGACGCGCCGCCAGTGGTCGTCGGGGGCAAGTTCCCACGCTTGCGTGTCGTCGTTCAGGTTCGCGATCATGATCTGGTCCATGACCTGCCGCCTGATGGAGTCTGTTTCCAGCGGGATCAGTGTTTCGATGCGCCGGTCCATGTTGCGTGGCATCCAGTCGGCGGACGCCAGGAACAGTTTGGCGTCGGGCGAGGGAAGTCCGTGTCCGTTCCCGAAGCACGCGATCCGCGCATGTTCCAGGAAGCGGCCGACCAGGCTGCGGATGCGGATGTTGTCGGACAGTCCCGGCACCTGCGCCCGCAACGCGCAGATGCCGCGCACGACCCCTCGTATCTCGACGCCTGCGGACGAGGCCTCGTACAGGGCGTCGATGATCTCGGGATCGGCAAGACCGTTTACCTTGAACCAGATGGCGGCGGGCTGACCCTTGCGGGCGTGGGCGGCCTCCGCCTGGATCAGATCCAGCAAGGTCGTTCGCAGCGTCAAGGGTGCCGCGGCAATGCGTTCAAACGCCTGCGGCGCGGCCGAGCCGGTCATGTAATCAAACAGTTTCGCGGCATCGGCGCAAAGGCGGGGGTCGCAACTGAACAGCGACAAGTCCGTGTAAACCTTGGCGGTGAGTGGATGGTAGTTGCCGGTACCGCAGTGGATGTACGAAACCAGCCCTTCCGCTTCCCGCCGGATGACCAGCGACATCTTGGCGTGAATCTTAAGGTCGATGAAGCCGTAGGTGACCTGCACGCCTGCCCGCTCCAGGTCGCGCGCCCATCGCAGATTCGCTTCCTCGTCAAACCGCGCCTTCAGTTCGACCACGGCGGTTACCGATTTCCCTGATTGCGCCGCCTCGATCAGGGCTTGCACCACCGGCGAGTCGCGGCTGGTGCGGTACAGGGTTTGCTTGATAGCCACGACCGAGGCATCCGCCGTCGCCTGGCGGATGAACTGCACCACCACGTCGAAACTTTCGTAAGGATGGTGAACCAGTAACTCCTTGGCTCGGATGGCGGCAAAACAGTCATCGCCGAACTGACGGACACGATCAGGGTGGCGTGCGGCATAGGGCTTGAACTTCAGGTCCGGCCGGTCCTCGCGCGTCAGTTCCACCAAGCCCGGAAGACCGATCAGCCCCAATTGAACAGAAAGCGCGTTAGTGGGCACGGAGAATACCGCGCTCAGGCGGTTGGTGAGGTCCGAAGGCATTGCTGCTGCAATGGAAAGGCGTACGACCGCGCCGTGCTGGCTGCGCTGCAGGGCGGCTTCAAAACTCAGCAGAAGGTGTTCGGCGTCCTCGTCCATCTCCAGGTCTTCCAGCGGCAATTCACTGTCGCGGATTATCCTGACAACACCGCTCCCGGTTACCACATGGCCGGGAAACAGCTCTCCGAGATGCAGTTGCACGATATCCTCGATCACGATCAGGCGCACCGGCGCGTGCGAAACACGCATAAATCGCGGCATGTGCGGGGGCACGCGCACGATGCCATCGAACTGCGCCTCCGGTCCCGACAGGCGAGCCACCACCGCCAGGCCGCGATTGGGAATGAATGGAACGGGATGAGCGGCGCTGATCGCCATCGGCGTCAGCACCGGAAAGATATCGCGCTGAAACATTTCATGCAGCGCGGCCGACTCATTGGCAGACAGTTCATCGGGACCTATCACGCAAAGCCCCTGCGCGCGCAATGCTTGCCGCAGACCGGTCCACACGACCTGCATGGCGCCCTGCAGGGGAATGATGCTGGATTGCAGCTCGTGCAGTGCTTCGACGGGTGCAAAGCCGTCCGCCTGCCTTTCGGTCAGCCCCCCGGCGATCTGGCGCAACAGCCCGGCCACGTGAACCATTTCGAACTCGTCGAGATTGTTCGCGGCGATGGACAGGAACCGGACCCGTTCCAGCAGCGGATTAGCCGGGTTCTCCGCTTCCTCGAGCACACGCCGGTTGAAGGCGATCCACGAAACGTCGCGATTGACGAACCGCCTGACCCGGATCGCCGCCTTGTCCGTAGCGCTGGACTGGGTTTTATGATGCAACGATGAAGATCCGGCCCCGTTATGCCGTTGAAACCCGGCCGGGTATCATCCGGTTCAAACTTTTAAGGAACGTGAACATTGATTAGACGCCTTACGCTCCTGCGCCACGCCAAAACCTTGCCGGTCGCGCCGGGGCAGGCCGACGCGGATCGCGCGCTGACACCTCGCGGGGTGCAACAATGTGCCGAACTGGCGACATATCTCCACGGCCAGACTTTCTATACCGTTGCCATTTCCCCTTCGCTGCGGACGCGCGAAACGGCACGCTTGGCGTTGCGTCAAGCTGCTGGGATTGAAGTGGCCACTGCGCTGTACCAGGCACCCGCCGATACGATTGCCGGGGTGACAGAGACATTTTCCGCAACCTGCTGCAACGCCCTGATCGTCGCGCACAATCCCGGCATCAGCGTGTTTGCTGGCCGGCTCAGCCGCATGACGGCCTGCGAGATGAGCCCGTGCACGGCCTTGTCGTTTGTCTTTGACGGTGATTGGCACGAAGTACCGAACGGCAGATGCCGTTTGGACTGGCAGTTCAGTCCCGAAGATCGTTGAAAACGGCACGGGCGGTCGCGAGGGTGACGGGCGCCTTGCGTTCCAGCGCAATCTCGTCCATCCGGGCTGCAATGGCCTGCGCGGCCGTGAAGGACCGTTCCATGCGCGGCAGGATATAAGCCACGATTTCGGGCGCCAGCGTCAGCTGCCGGTCGGAAAACAGCTTGTAGAACAGGGCTTCGAGCAACCGGTCATCGGGCGGATCGATCCTGGTGACCTGCACCGTCGCAAGACGCGACGCCAGGTCGGCGAGGTGGACCGGCCACCGCGCCGGGGCTTGCGTGCCGATCAGCAACAGCGACCGTCCAGTCGCCCGCATCGCGTTATAAAGATGGAACAGCGACTCCTCGAAGTTCGGATCGCCGCAGCGAGCCTGGGCATCCTCCAAAACCAGCGAGAACCCGGCCGCGACATAGCCCGGCAGAGACTCCGCATCCAGCCGGCCGGCGCTGAGGATTTTCGCCCCCGACCGGGCACGCCAGATGCGCGCCAGATGGCTTTTGCCCGAGTTCGGAAGGCCCTCGATTGCAAGGGCCCCGCCGGGCCAGTCGGGCCAGCGGTCGACCCATGCCAGCGCGGTTTCGTTGGCGCGGGAGACCAGGAAATCGGCCCGGCCGCTGGCGACATCGTGGCCAAAATCGAGAACACGCTGCCTGGGCTGCGGCGGCTCAGGGAAGAGCGGCATCGCCCGCCGAGTTACCCCTGTAGATCCGGCTTTTCAAGTAAACCTGAACACCGAACCGGATCAGCACGCCGATCACAGCCGCGACCGGCACCGCCAGCAAAGTTCCGAGGAAGCCGAAGAGCGCACCACCGGCCAGCACCGCGAAGATAACCCATGCGGGGTGCAGCCCAATCCTGTCGCCTACCAGCTTCGGCGTGATCAAATGGCCTTCCATCGCCATGCCCAAAATGAACACGGCCGCGACCTTTGCGACATGGAAACCGTCGTGCCATTGCGCGAATGCGATGGCGAGCGCCGTAATCAGGCCAATAGCTGCGCCGACATATGGTATGAACGTCAGGATACCCGCAGCAACGCCCACAAGCGCGCCGAAGTCCAGGCCGCAGACGGTCAGCACGACGCCGTAGTAGGTCGCCTGGATCAGGCATACCAGTGCCTGGCCGCGGATAAAACCCGACAAAGTACGGTCGATGTCGTGAAACAACTGCCGCAGGGCAGCGACGTGCATGCGCGGAAAGCAAAGGTCGCCATCCTGCACAACCTGATCCCAGTCACGCAACAGGTAGAACGCCACAATGGGTGTGACCAGCAGCAGTGACAGGAGGTCGAGGAGAGCCAAACTGCCGGTCAACACGCTGGCAAGAACCGTGCTCATGGTCGATAAAGCTTTTTCTGCTGCTGAACTGGTGGTGTGATTGACCTGCGCCTGATCCCCAAGGCCAAAGCGCCCCGCGAGGTCATCCAGTTTCGGCAGCCAGTTGGTCTTGAACGCCTGTATCCAGTGCGGCACGGCAGAAATCAACTGCTCGATTTGCTGTTCCAGTATTGGCACCACCAGGAACAACGCGCCCACGAACAGGATAACAAATACCAGCAGGACGATCATGGCGGATTGCCAGCGCGGCAAGCCATGCCGCTGCATGCGCCTGACCAGCGGATCGAAAAAGTACGCAACCGCGGCTGCCATGATAAAGGGAAGCAGGA
>CALMVH010000158.1 GCA_937873165.1 uncultured Rhodospirillales bacterium | reverse complement strand
GGTTTTCCTTGCGCCCTGCCTCGTGCCACCCCGGCCCGAATTCACCGCCGCCGCGGATGTTGGCCAGCACATAGGTGCCACCGCGTTCCAGCCACAACTTGCCGAGCAGCCCGCCGTATCCCGGCCGGATCGAGATCTGGAAGCCGCCATAGGCGTAGAGCAACGTCGGTCCGGGCCCCGTGGCGGCGCGGGGACGCACGACGAAATAGGGAATGCGGGTGCCATCCTTCGAAACAGCGTGGAACTGCCGGGTTTCATGGCGGGAGGCATCGAAACGCGCGGGCGCGGCCTTCAACAAGTCGCGCGCGTCGGGATCGCCATCGAGGTCGATCAGGTATTCGGAAACAGGCGTCAGGAAATTATCGAGCGATACGGTGATACGGTTGTCGTAGTTCGTTGCGTTCGACACGCCGAAATCCGAGTTCGCGGGCATGTCCAGCTTGCGCAGAGCCCAGGCACCCCTAGCATAATCGCAGAGGTGCAATTCGCTCTGCACATTGTCCAGAATGCTGATGATCATCCGGTCGCGCGTCGTGGTATAGCCCGAAAGCGATTGCGTGGGGCCAGGACGGAAAATCAGCTGCGCCTGTATCTCGTTGGTTTCCTTCAGCCAGGAAAAATCGCATGAAGCGAGGTCACCCGCCTTCAGTCCCTGCTCCGGCCAGTCCTGGTCCAGGCTGAGAATCCACTGGCCCTTGAACAATGACCCGCCCGAAACCCGCTTGGGCAAGGGCAGCAGCCGCGGACCGTCATCGGTCAGGATGTAGGTTTCGCTGTCGTAGAAGTTCAGGCTTCGATACAAAAGTATGGCTTGCAGCGCAAAATCGGAAGAACACACCAGGCCGAAACCAGTGGAGGTATCTTCTTGGCTTCCTCGAAAGATTTCAACGGCATCCGCGAGACTCTGGCCCCGGACCCATTTCTTCACGATGTACGGGTAGCCCGATCTGGTAAGTGTGCCTTCGCCTAAATCGGCTGCTATCAGCAGCGTATCCTTGTCGAGCCACGCGATCCTGTGCTTGCCTTCAGGACCATTGAATCCATCGGACTCGAATGTCTTGGTTTCCGCATTGAACTCGCGAAACTCCGCTGCATCTTTGCCGCCGTCGGAAAGATAGACGCATCCATACCGCAGGGAGTCGCGGAGGCTGCTTCCGCCCTTGTAGATCCAGTTCCTGTTTTCTCGCGCTGCCAGTTCATCGAAATCCAGCACCGTTTCCCACACCGGCTCGGCTGTCCGGTAACTGTCGATCGTGGTCCGCCGCCACAGGCCACGTACGTTGGTTTCGTCCTGCCAAAAGTTGGAAACACGGTCGTCCTTGCCGATACTGCCCCAGGGCACCCGGTCCTTCGCATGCACAATCGCAAGCGCCTGCTCGTGCAGCGTTGCATAGCGCGGATCACCCCGCAATACGGCCAGCGTCTCGGCATTGCGCGCCCGAACCCAGTCGAGGGCACGTTTACCTTCAATGTCCTCGAGCCAGAGATAAGAGTCGTGTCCGGCTTCTGACTTAAGCATGGCAGTATTTATTTCGGTTTCGACAGGTCGGCGGGCCTGAAAACAAGGCCACCCGCATCCTTGCGCCGGTAGTCGTCCCAGACGCTCGACGCGCGTCTAGCGTCGCCCTCGATGTCAAACAACGGTTTTCCGTAACTTGTCCACAGGAACTGACCACCCGGATGGGCTGTTAGCCATTCCGGAACCCGACGAGACGGTACGTACGTAAAGCTTCCAGTGTGTCCCGGCCCAAAGTTCGCTATGGCGTTGTATTGATCGTCATCGAGTTCCGGCTTGTTCGGATTATCCAGAGCGAAGGCACAGGGACGGCTATCGGTGCAGGTCATGGTCGAACGCGCTTCCATCCAGCTGAAAACGCGGACATAGCCTCGCTTGCAATACATCGTGAGACTGTTTGCAGAAATATATGTGACTATCAACAGAACCATTATAGTATTTGCAACCACATATCTTTTTGGAAAGTCGTTCTTTATCCTTGACATCGACAGGCCGACCATCATGGATAACGAAAATACGAACGTAGAGTAAAGGAAATAGATGTAATGCAACTGGAACGCGGGTTACCTGCGACACTAAAAAAAGACCAGTTGCGAATATCGGAACATTTGCAAGAACAAGCCAGATCGTTGGCTTTATAGCGTGTCTCGAAGGCAAGTAGTAACAAGCCAAGCCAAAGATTGCTGATGTTACGAAAAGGGGAAAGTCTCCGCCCAGTAAATAGGCAGGCGTATCATATACCAAAACGAGCAGTTTCGGGCGTACCGGCCAGAGAAGGGCATTGCCAGTCGAAATGAAATGACCGAACTGTAAACTATAGTACAGTATGATCAAAGCCGCAGCAGTAAGGTATACGATCACATAAGTTTTTTTTCTAGGAGACCATCGACCGCTGCCGGGGCCGCATAGCAGAACAAGAAAAAAGAGAAAAACCGCGAAGTAATGAAGAAGAGCACCAAATAGCGCGAAACCGATGGCAACCAATCTTGCACCAGGACGCGGCGACAACGAGAAGTAGAGTACGCCGCACGTCGAAAAAAAGAGCAGGGCATACGAACGGGCCTCGAACGACTCGTGCCAGAACACCCTGTTACCCAGCAACAACGATACTAAAATCTCCGGATTGCCGCCCATGACCAAGGTGCGACGGGCGAGCAGAAAAACACCACCTAAGGAGAATGCCAAGCTCATATAGCGAACATTCCACAAATTACAGCTTGTGGTCATGAACAAAAAATGAACAAGACCATTGTACAGAATGGGATGAACGTCTCGAGAGGCAAGACTGAACGTTTTACCGAACGTGGGCTGACAGGCAACAGCTCCGGTGAATACCTCGTCGAACCAGAAAGGTGAGGTCGCATTGGTATAAATACCAATCCCACTTGCAATAAGAGCCATCGTGACAATAAGCCACCATCCCTTGCCAGACTCGCAGGGGTACATCAGGCTAAAGCCTTTCAGCATCAATACCGATAGGCTTCCGGCTTGAAAGGGCCCTGCTGTTCGACGCTGATGTATTCGGCCTGCTTCGGCGTCAGCGTCGTCAGGTGCACGCCAATCTTGTCGAGGTGCAGGCGGGCGACTTTCTCGTCAAGCGCCTTCGGCAGGACGTAGACCTTGTTCTCATATTTACTGCCGTTCTGCCACAGCTCGATCTGCGCCAGTACCTGGTTAGTGAAGCTGGCGCTCATCACGAAGCTGGGATGGCCAGTGCCGCAGCCAAGATTCACCAAGCGGCCTTTCGCTAGCACGATCAGGCGCTTGTCGTCCGGGAATACCACCTCGTCGACCTGCGGCTTGACCTCTTCCCACTTGTAGTTCTGCAGGGCGCCGATCTCGATCTCGCTGTCGAAATGCCCGATGTTGCACACGATTGCGCGGTCCTTCATGGCGCGCATGTGCTCCAGCGTGATCACGTCGACGTTTCCGGTCGCGGTCACGAAGATGTCGCCCATGGGGGCGGCCTCGTCCATCGTCACGACCTGGTAGCCCTCCATCGCGGCCTGCAGGGCGCAGATCGGATCGATCTCAGTCACCATCACGCGCGCGCCTTGGCTGCGCAAGGATGCGGCCGAGCCCTTGCCCACATCCCCGAACCCGGCGACGACCGCGACCTTGCCCGCCATCATCACGTCCGTCGCGCGCTTGATGCCGTCTACAAGGCTTTCGCGGCAGCCGTAGAGATTGTCGAACTTCGACTTGGTGACGCTGTCGTTCACGTTGAAGGCCGGCACCTTCAGCTTGCCGGCCTTCGCCATCTCGTACAGGCGGTGCACGCCCGTGGTGGTTTCCTCCGACAGGCCCTTCACGTCCTTCAGCATGTCGGGATATTTCTCGTGCATCAGCTGCGTCAGGTCGCCGCCGTCATCCAGAATCATGTTGGGCGTCCAGCCGTCCGGCCCCTTAATCGTCTGCTCGATGCACCACCAGAACTCGTCCTCCTCCATGCCCTTCCAGGCAAAAACCGGGATACCCGCCGCCGCGATCGCAGCCGCCGCCTGATCCTGGGTGGAAAAGATGTTGCACGACGACCATCGCACCGTGGCGCCCAGATCCACCAGCGTTTCGATCAGCACCGCGGTCTGGATGGTCATGTGCAGGCATCCCGCAATGCGCGCGCCGTTCAGCGGGGCCTTGCCGCGATACTCCTCGCGCAAGGCCATCAGGCCCGGCATCTCCGTTTCCGCGATGGCAATCTCCTTGCGGCCCCAGC
>CALMVH010000157.1 GCA_937873165.1 uncultured Rhodospirillales bacterium | reverse complement strand
ATTGACAACCTATAAGTACAAGGTGCGCGGCAACGGGCAGACCCGCGCATGAAGCCACGCTCCAGATCGAAGCCAATGCCGCACCGTTTCGGGGGACAGGCATGGACGGGGCGCAGCGTCGGCCTGCTGGGCGGCTCCTTCAACCCGGCGCATGAAGGTCATCTGCATGACAGCCATCTGGCCCTGCGCAAGCTGGGACTGGATCAGGTATGGTGGCTGGTCACGCCGCAAAATCCGCTGAAATCGACAAAAGGCATGGCGCCCTTCCAGCAGCGGCTGGACCGTGCCCGCGCCCTGGTACGACACCCCCGTATCCTGGTGACCGATCTTGAAACACAGTTCGGCACCCGCTACACCGCCGACATCCTGAAGACGCTGAAGCAACGCTTTCCCCGAACACGCTTCGTCTGGATCATGGGCGCCGATAACCTGATCGATATACACCGCTGGAAGAACTGGGATCGGATATTTGCAATGGTTCCGGTTGCGGTTTACGACCGCCCGCCCTATTCTTTGAAGGCGAAGACATCGTTTGCCGCCCAGCGCTATGCACGCTGGCGCAAGCAGGGTGCGGAGGCAAAATTCCTGGCGTCGGCGAGTCCGCCTGCCTGGGCATTTTTCCATACGAAACTGAAAGCGATTTCTTCCACGGCGATTCGCAAAAGAGAACTGGAGGGTCTTCCCCATACCGACCATTGTTAAACTGAAATCGCTTGGCCGTGCCCGCAAGGCCATAACAGTTGCGGAAACGGCATCGGCGATTCAGCCCGACGATGTGCGCGCCATGGTGGTGAAGTCCCTGGAAGACGACAAGGCGGAGGAGATCGTGACGATCCCCCTGGCCGGCCGCAGTCCGCTTGCCGATTACATGGTGATCGCCTCCGGGCGTTCCTCTCGCCAGGTTGCGGCCATGGCCGACCATCTGCGCGAGGAAGCCCGCAACCTGGGATTGAAGCCGCCGCGCGTGGAGGGCAAGACCGAGTCGAACTGGGTTATTGTCGATACAGGCGATGTGATCGTGCACCTGTTCCGTCCGGAGGTTCGCGCCTTCTACAATCTGGAAAAGATGTGGATGGTCGACACGCCACCGGCCAACGCGCCCGCCGACGTACCGCCCGCAGCCGACGGGTAATCCCTTTTGACGGCGGTCACGGTTGTCGCGGTCGGGCGCATGAAGCCTGGTCCGATGGCGGACTTGATACAAACCTACCGCAGCCGCCTGACGTGGAGCGTTGATTTGGTTGAGGTCGAGGCAAGAAATGGCGATGCAGCGACCTTGAAGGCACGCGAGGCGCATGCGATCCAGGAAAAGATCCCGGTGGGCTCCAGCCTTGTCACTCTCGACGAACGGGGAAAGGCGCTGACCAGCCTGGCTTTTGCGACCTGGAGTGGCGCACGGCAGCGGGATGGCACCGTGCGAGTGTGTTTCGTCCTGGGTGGGGCCGATGGGCTTGACCCGTCCCTCTTAGCCGCCAGTACCCTGTCCCTTGCCTTTGGAACCCTGACATGGCCGCATATGCTGGCGCGCGTTATGCTGTTCGAACAGCTCTACCGCGCCCAGCAAATCCTAGCGGGACATCCTTATCACCGGGCTTGAACCCGATGCGCCCGCGCCAGATCGGCATATACCTGCATCGTGGCCCGGCACATTTCGTCCTTGGTGAACCGCGTCCTTACCACTGCCGCCGCGTGTTCGGCCAGCCGCTCGCGATCCTCCCACGACAGCGCCATGACGCTGTCGATCGCCTGCGCCAGCATGGCGGCATCGCCGGGCGGGAACAGCAGCCCCGTTACGCCGTCCTCGATGGTTTCCTTGAAGCCGCCCAAGGCGCTTGCGATCACAGGCTTGCCGATCGCCTGCGCCTCCACCGGCACGCGGCCAAAGCCTTCCGGCACGATCGAAGGCGCAACCACCAGCGCCGCAGCATTATACGCCGCGGCCATATCGCTGCACGTACCCGCAATGCGCACGCGGTCGCCCAGGCCCTTGGCCTCGATCAGCTTTTCCAAGCTGCGCCGGTATTCCGCGTCGGCGTCCGTGGCTCCGACGATCACACAGAACAGATCGCGCTTGTCGCGGATCGCCAAAGCCTCGATCAGCACCTCGTGCCCCTTGATGCGCGTCAGGCGCGCGGGCATGAGCAAGAGAGGCAGATCCTCGGGAGCCCGCCATTCGCGCATCAGCTTGATCGTGCGTTCGCTGCTGACGGTTCCGCGCTTCAGGCGGTCAACATCGACGCCGCGCGGGATCACGGTCAGTTTTTCCTCGTCGATGCCGTAGGTCTCGCGAATGTGTCCGGCGATGAACTCGGATATCGCGATCACGCGCTCGCCCCTCGCCATTACGGCATTATACCGCCGCTTGGCCTCGGACTTGAACTTGTACGCCGCGTGGAAGGTCGTCATGAACGCCGCCCCGGACAGCTCGGCGGCCCGTATGGCGCTCCATGCAGGCGCCCGGCTGCGCGCGTGAATGATGTCAACCCGGTGCTTGGTGGCGAGCCGCGCCAGACGCCGCCCGTTCGCACGCATGACGAAGGGGTTCTTGCTGGCCACGTTCATGGTGATGTGCGTCGCTCCGGCGCGTTCCAGCTCGGCGGTCATGCCGCCACCCGAGGACACGACAATCGCCTTGCCGCCGGCTTTTACAAGCGCGACCGCGACATCGACGGCGCCGCGTTCGGCGCCACCGGCCACCAGGCTGGGCAAGACCTGCATAACGGTAACCGGCTGCATGCCGTCGAAAATCGCCGCGTTCGCGTCGCGCGGCCTGGCTGCGTCTTTCAATCTGGTATCCTGGTTCATCGCGTTGCTGTACTCTGCCTTCATGGTAGACGATCACGATATCATTTCCTACCTTCCGCACGAGGGACGCAAGCTTGCCTTCGATGGCGCTCCCGGCGAGGGACCCGGATTATTCTTCCTGAGCGGTTTTGCCTCCGACATGAGCGGGTCGAAGGCCAGCTACGTCGCCGCGATGGCGCGCACTCAAGGCTTAGCTTTTACCCGCTTCGACTATTCGGGCCATGGCAGGTCGAGCGGCGCCTTTACCGACGGCACCATCGATGTTTGGCTTTCGGATGCGCTGGCGATCTTCGATCAGGTCACGACCGGCGGGCAGATCCTGATCGGGTCGTCGATGGGTGGATGGATGGCGTTCCTGCTGGCAAGGCTTCGCCCGGAGCGGGTAAGCGGTATCGTCGGGATTGCGACAGGGGCGGATTTTACCCAGGAATTGATCGAAGCCCGGCTGATGCCCGATCAGGCCGAAGCCCTGAAGCAGGATGGGCAGATCCGCTCGGACGAGTACGTCATTACCCAAGCCTTGATCGAGTCCGGCCGCGCGCATTCGATCCTGAACGCACCGCTCGCTATCTCCTGCCCCGTGCGCCTGCTGCATGGCCTGCGCGACGCGGATGTGCCGTGGCAAACCAGCCTGCGGCTGGCCCAGGTCATCGCAACGGATGATGTCACGCTGACGCTCGTCAAGGATGGGGAGCACCGCATGTCGCGCGACGGGGATCTGGCTGCACTGAGATGTGCGATCGAAGAGCTGAGGAGCGCGCAATGAGGAAACATCCTCTCGCTACAGTTTCCGATTTATGCCGTCAGGTTGAAAAATTGCATGCCAGTTCCGGCACACCGCCGTTTATGCAGACCTGCCTTCAGACGATCCAAGAATGGAACAATATGGATCGTGACCTGCCGCGAAACGCCTTTATCTCTGACGTCACACGCAAAAAGGACGAGGCGAGGCACCTTGCGGCTATTGGCGGGCTTTTGGAGTTTGGATCGTACGGTACGATCGTCAACAAGGATTTATCAGCGGCGTTCTACGAAGCGGCACGGCTTCGTAGCCCCTACATCGCTCAGCAGGTGATTGGCGCATTGCACGGTAAGGAAGCAGCAGTAGCCAGCCTGTACACGCTGCCGTTGAAAGTCCCGAAGTCCTCACGAACGCCCTGATCAGCGGCTGTTTGCCAGCACCGCGCGCAGCTGGTCGCGGGTATAGGGTTTGGGCAGAATAAAGAATTCGGGCGCGGCGGATGCGGCGGCCTGACTGTGCCCTGTCGTCAGG
>CALMVH010000156.1:10831-12930 GCA_937873165.1 uncultured Rhodospirillales bacterium | reverse complement strand
ACTGTGACCCAGACGATTGATATTTGATTGACTCCGACGGAAGTGTGAACCTGCTGTTCAACCAATGTGGCTCAAGATGCTGAACTTTCGCATCTTGTGCGAAATCGGCGATAATAGGATAAAAAATTTTGTTGATACGGCTGAGGTCTTTAAAATCTGAATATATCCAGATCCCGTCCACCGTGTCGAGCAAAGCTAAAATGCTTCCATCGTAAAGACTGATGGAAAGGAACGAATGCGGTGACAAATAGTCGTAGTTATCGTTGTTTTCGATCCAGATCGTTCCAGGAAGACCGCCGCCATTCTGATAGTTCCAGGTGTTCAAAAACCCACTCAGTCCGATAAGAAAAGGTCCCCATTGCTCACCGAAGGCCTGCTTAATTTTGTGTGAATCACCGGGTTACGCAAAACAGCCGAAATGTCTGCCGTGGCGATATATCGTTTGAGATAATTATACTTTGTACAATCGACTTCCGGGTTGCGCTCTATGCAGCTTTTCCGGCGTTCTATAATTTTAGTTCTGTTCCATCCATCAACCGTATGGGCGTAAACACGATCGGTCATGCAGCCAGAGAAAATGAGCTCCGGCCGCTTACCGTTGATTGAATATTACGATATTTTTCTTCCCCGCAGCTTCCGGTATTTCCATATGTAACAAGGATGGTCGACCCTCCCGAGTACGGCAGCACTGCAGCGTGCTGCGGTGTCGTCTGGTCGACGATGGCGCGAGGATCGGCGGGACCGAATTCATCGAAGGCGGCTTTCCGCTCTGTGTTAGATAGAGTGTTGATGGATTGCCAGGAAATCCGCTCGTCGGCATCCGCAAACGGTACATGCATGAAATAGCAAAGAAGGACAACGGACTTAAGCCGCCTCACTGCACCACTTCCCCATGCAGGTGGCTGTCAAGCCCCTCGCGCTCGGCATCTTCGGTCACGCGCAGGCCGATCACCAGGTCGATGGCTTCCAGCAGCAGGAACGAGATGACCGCGCAGTAGGCGATGGTAACGCCGACCGCCTCCGCCTGGACTTGCAACTGATGGAAGTTGCCGTCCAGCCAGCCCCTTGCCGTATCGCCGCCGATAGCGGCGCGGGCGAAGACACCGGTCAGGATGGCGCCCAGAATGCCGCCGACGCCATGCACGCCGAACGCGTCCAATGAGTCGTCGTATTTCAAGGCGTGTTTGAGAGTCGTCGCGGAGAAGTAACAGATCGCCCCAGCGGCAAAGCCGATCCACAGCGCGCCCGATAGATCGACAAAGCCGGAGGCAGGCGTGATCGCGACCAGTCCGGCGACCGCACCCGAGATCGCACCCAGCACGCTGGGCTTCTTGCGCAATATCCACTCCGCCGCCATCCATGACAGCCCGGCGGCAGCGGCGGCGATCATGGTGACTGCCATCGCCATGCCAGCACGGCCGTTCGCCGCGCCCGCGGAGCCTGCGTTGAAGCCGAACCAGCCCACCCACAGCAGGGACGCGCCAATCAGGCTGAGGATCAGGTTATGCGGCACGATATGGTCATGGCCATAGCCACGCCGCTTGCCCATCACCAATGCGGCGACCAGCCCCGCCACGCCCGCGTTGATATGCACAACGGTGCCGCCCGCGAAATCCAGCACGCCCGCCTGGGCCAGAAACCCGTTGGGATGCCAGACCGCATGCGCGATCGGCGCGTACACCAACAGCGACCAAAGCCCGGTGAACCACAGCAAGGCGGAGAACTTCATGCGTTCGGCAAAGGCGCCCGTGATCAAGGCGGGCGTGATGATGGCGAACGTCATCTGGAACATCATGTACACGGACTCGGGAATCGTCATTACCGCGGATGCTGGCATACCAGGCGTTCCAAGGGTGAACGGCCCGTTCATGTCGGCATCCTGGAACATGAAGCGGTCGAGGTTGCCCACATAGCCTTGCAACAGCCCCTCGCCGTTGGTGAACGCCAGACTGTAGCCTGCGACTACCCACAGCACCGCGATCATGCAGCAGATTGCGAAACTCTGCATCAGGGTCGCAAGGACGTTCATCTTGCGAACCATGCCGCCGTAGAACAGCGCCAAGCCCGGGATGGTCATGAGCAGGACCAGCGCGGTAGAG
>CALMVH010000156.1:0-10821 GCA_937873165.1 uncultured Rhodospirillales bacterium | reverse complement strand
TAGAGGTCAGCATCCATGCCGTGTCGCCGCTGTCGATCTTGGACTGCGCTACCGGCGCGGCGCCTTGCGCCAGCGCGGCGGTTCCGGCGATCGACAATAGCAGCGAAAGCGCGCACAGCGAAAGGCGGGTCATGTCGGGGGTCCTTTATCCGTTGCGGAACTTCAAGGCACAACCGAAGCCGGTGTCAAGACTATCCCGCGAAGCAGCCGCGTTTGCACGATAAGGCTGGATTTCGCCGGCTGCGACGTTCAGATTTGGACACTCATGACACTGTTATCCCACGCAGGCTCGCCGGGGCTGTTTTCGCCCATCGATTCCGGCACCCTGAAGCAACGCTCCGTAAGGGGCGCCGCCGTCATGATGGCGGGCCAGATCGGACGGTTCTTCATCCAGTTCGGATCCCAGGTGTTTCTCGCGCGGCTTCTGGACCCCACCGATTTCGGCTTGCTCGCGATGGTGGCCCCGGTTCTGGCCTTTGTTCAGGTGTTCAACGACCTCGGACTTGCCAACGCCACCATCCAGCGGGCGGAGATCACGCGGCAGGATACATCGTCGCTCTTCTGGATCAACATGGCGGCGAGTGCAACCTTGTGTGCCCTGTTGATCCTGGCAGCCCCGGCCGTTGGCCGGTTTTATGACGAGCCGCGCGTGGTGCCGATTACCACGACCCTCGCCTTTGTGCTGCTATTGGGCGGCCTTAGCTCGCAACAGATGGCGCTGCTGGGCCGGGCGATGCGCTTCCGGCAGCTGGCCATTATCGATATAGCGGCCATGGCCCTGTCGACTGCATCCGGCATCCTTGGGGCCGTCTGCGGCATGGGTTACTGGAGCCTTGTTCTGATGCCGTTCGCAGTGATGGTGACGACCGTAGTCCTGTCGTGGGTCTACACGGGCTGGTTACCCGACTGGCCCCGGCGCAACGCGAATGTCGGATCGATGATGCGGTTTGGCGGGCACCTGACGGGGGCAAGCTTCCTGAACTTTCTATCGCGAAACATGGATAACGTGTTGATAGGCCGTGTTTATGGCAGCGCCGTGCTGGGTCTTTATGACCGCGCATACAAGCTGATGCTGCTGCCGCTGGCCCAGGTGGCAAGCCCTGTATCGCGCGTATCGATACCCCTGCTTTCGCGCCTGCAGGACGATCCGCCGCGTTACCGCAATGCCTTCATGCAGATGCTGCATGCCATTCACCTGCTCGCCGTGCCGGCGATGGTGACCGCCGTGGCGCTGCCCGAGCAGGTGATCCTGACCTTGTTCGGAGAAAAATGGGTGGATGTCGGCCCCATCTTCTTCTGGCTGGCCATCGCGGGCTTGCCGTCCTTCATGGCCAGCGCGTCCGGTTGGCTGTTCACCAGCCAAGGGCGTGGCGCGGGCTTGTTTCAATGGGAATGCTTCAGTTCCGCCCTGCTCGTGGCGTCGTTCTTTCTGGGGCTGCCCTATGGGGCGGTTGGGGTCGCCCGCGCCTACGCAGCAGCCTGCGTGCTGATCCGTGGACCGCTGCTGTGGTGGATCGTGACACGGCGCGGCCCTGTCAAGTTCACCGATATGGTGCGCCTGCTGTACCCATTCTTGTTCGCAGGCCTTTGCATTTTCGCAGCGCTGTACGCCTGCAAAGGACACTACGATCTTCACGGCATTGGCGGGCTGATCGTGGGGGCCACGGTGTCATACCTTGTCACCTTCGTGGCGCTTGCCGTTCTGCCTGAAGGGCGGCAGATCTTGCGAAACGTGCTGAGATTGAAAAGCTTGCTGCGTCGCCAGGCGTGACGACCAGGACGATCACAGGCCTTGGAAGCGCGGGAGATGGCGTTTTCGACTCAGGCGGCAAACGCCGGTTTGTCCCGTTCACCCTGCCTGGGGAAAGCATCGCCTTCTATCCCGGCCCGCGCAAAGACGATCCCTTAGCGGCGTCTCTTGTTGAAGCAGCCCCGCACAGGGTCGAGCCGCCGTGCCGGCTGCATGGCAACGTGGGAAACCCTGGCTGTGGTGGATGCCGCATGCAGCATCTTGCCGGCGCAGCGTACAGCGCCTGGAAACACGGCCTCGTTGTTGAAGCATTGCGCCATGCGGGTGTCGATTGCGAGGTAGAGCCGCTGCAGCTGTCGCCCCCGTACAGCCGCCGCCGCGCGTCGCTAACCCTGGAACGGCGGGCAGGCAGCACGCACATAGGCTTCAATCGTCGCGGCACCCACGACGTCGTGGACATGACGATGTGCCTGAT
Organism: uncultured Rhodospirillales bacterium; assembly: GCA_937873165.1. Classification (GTDB taxonomy): domain Bacteria; phylum Pseudomonadota; class Alphaproteobacteria; order CALMVH01; family CALMVH01; genus CALMVH01. The sequence continues at coordinate 8,596 of CALMVH010000156.1, read as the reverse complement.
CCTGCGGCCCGAGTTGTTCGCCTTGGTAGAGCCCTTGAGACGTCTGCCGCTGTTGCGCGACGGCGAACGCGCGGACATCGTCATGACCGCCGCCGGATCCGCCATCGATCTCGTGCTGGAACGGAAGCGCCCGCTGGGTTTGCCCGAACGCGAAGCCCTGGCTGCCTTTGCCGAAGATCGTGACCTCGCCCGAGTTTCCTGGCGCAGCGGCCCGCGCAGCGACGCGGAGCCCGGGTGCCACCGCCTGCCCTTTCGGGTGCGCGTTGGTGAGGTGTTGGTCGCTCTTTCGCCAGGAGGGGTTCTCCAGGCAACCAACGAAGGCGAAACCACGCTGGCCGCCATTGTTTCCAACGCCTTGGCAGCACGGCATCACGTCGTGGACCTATTTGCCGGCAGCGGCACGTTCACCTTTGCTGTCTCGGCGATCGGCCGGGTACACGCCGTCGAGGGAAATGATGCGGCGGTGAAGTCGATTCAAGCAGTTCGTCGCCCGGGCGTTACCTGCGAACGCCGCGACCTGTTCCGTGATCCCGTCACCGACTTCACCGGTTACGATGCCGCGATATTCGATCCACCCTACGCCGGCGCAGAGGCTCAAGCAGCCGCCTTGGCCGTATCGAGGATGCCGGTCGTGATCGGTTTTTCCTGCAACCCGGTCAGTTTCGCCCGCGATGCGCGCCTGCTCTTGGAAGGCGGCTACAGGCTGGACCGCGTTGTCCCCGTAGACCAGTTCTTGTGGTCGGCCGAGGTCGAAATCGCCGCTGTGTTCAGGCGCTGAGCATCAGGCGCTGAGCATCAAAGTACCGAGTTTATCCAGGCGTACAGATCACCCTTGGGACCAGCGCCGACCTTGGTCGCCGCAACCTGGCCGTCCTTGAACAGGATCATCGTGGGGATGCCGCGTACACCGTACTTGCTGGGCGTCATGGGGTTTTCATCAATGTTCAGCTTCGCCACGGTCAGCTTGCCTTCCATGTCCTTCGACAGCTCATCCAGCATCGGGGCGATGGCGCGGCAGGGTCCACACCATTCGGCCCAGAAATCGACCAGCACGGGGCCCGAGGCCTTCAGAACATCGGTTTCGAAATTGTTGTCGCTGACGTGCGTAGTCATGTCGGGTCCTTTGAAGCGCTGAGACAGAGTAACTTTGTGCTGCGGCAGCGTCCGGGTCAAGGGGCCGCCCGGTAGCGGGCCAGCCTCGCTGCTGGCACTGTCATCAGGAACGGCCCGTTAGTCCACAGGATCGCCGCACGGATGGCCCGGCCTGGATACAGCGGCGCAACAGAGGCGGCATAGGCGGCAAGCTGCCTTACATACGGTTCGGAAATACCATGGGCGTCGCTCGGCGGCGGCCGGTTTGTCTTGAAATCCACGATCAGAATCTCGCCCCCGAGAACGGCCAAACGGTCAATCTGGCCGGACAGGACATAGGGTCCATCCGCCAAATGCACGAGTCCCGACACGGGGACTTCCGCATGGCTGCCTTGGCCGAAGGCAGCGCCAAAGGCGGGGTCGTTCAGGATATAGAGAGTCTCGTCGATGAGCACGCGCTGCTGCGCCTCGCCGAGATCGGAAGCTCCGGCAAGGTAGCGCCGAGCGGCCGCCTCGCGCGCCTCAGGGGGCATATCGGGCAGGGTCTGCAACAGCCGATGGATCAGGCGGCCACGCTCGAACCGGCGCTGATTGTCGTTCTCGGCCAGCGGCGACAAGGCGGTATCCACCGGCAACAGCCGCGATGGCGCAAGCGGCCGAACGGGCGTGCGTTCGGCAGGCGGCTTGCGATACAGCCATTCAGGCGCCACTGGATGTCGGTTTATGGCTTTTTCAGCAGCGGTTTGGACGAGTGTCTTCGTCTGCGGCTGGAGAAAGCGCCAGCCCCCGTCCGGCAGACGTATGCCAATAGCTGCCATGGCAGGTTCTATCAAGCGTTGCCAGCAGCGATCGGGAACCGGTTTTCGGCCGGCTTGCCACGATGCGAAGTACAGGCGGTCGCGCGCCCGCGTCAACGCGACGTACAGCAACCGCCGGTACTCCTGCTCCGCGCGGGTTTTCAGGTCCGTGCGGATGTCGGCGCACAGCTCGGTCTCAAGGTCCCTTGTCGTTGCCCAAAGCGGAATCGGGCAGCCGGACTCATCGGGCCTGTTCCATAACATGAACGGCTTGCCGTGCGAGGATGGCACAGCCGCGCCATCGGCCACGAACACCACAGGCGCTTGAAGTCCTTTGGCGCCATGCACAGTCATGATGGTCACCTCGCCCGCCTCTTCGCCCTTCATGACCTCGCGCTTGATCTGGACCTCCTCGGCGCGCAGCCATCCAAGGAACCCCTCCAGGCTCGGCGCGTGCTGGCTGTCATAGGCCAGTGCGGTTGACAGGAACTCGTCAAGCGGATCGAGGGCTTCGGTACCCAGCCTTGCTAGAAACGCCCGACGGCCTGTTCCCTGCGGGTCCGCAGGGCAAGGATGGTTCAGTACGCGCGCGAAGAGTTCGTAGGGAGCCGAAAAGTCCGTCCGGTTGCGAAGGTCTTCAAGCCAGATCAAAGCCTTGGATGCGTTTACCAGCGTAGACTCGCGCAAGGCGGCCCACATCGTGCCCGGCCGGCCATGCGCGACGGCAAACAACTCGTCCTCGGACAGATCGATCAGAGGTGACCGCAGCAGGATCGCCAGGGTCATATCGTCTTCGGGCAGCAGCAGGAACTGGACGAGGGCCATCAGGTCCGCGACCGGCAGTTCGCGCGTAAGCACCATCCGGTCGACGCCGGACACAGGAACACTTTTTTGTTTCAGTGCCTTGACGAGCGATGCTACGAAGGCGGTTCGACGCCGAACCAGGATCAGGATATCGCCCGGCCGGAGAGGCCGGTTCTGCGACTCCAGCCGTTCCCCGGTCGCAAGCCACCCCGCTATGGTTTCGGCGATGCGATGCGCGACGAGTGTTCCCGGATCGTGGCGCGTGACATCCGGCCGTAATTTCCAGATGTCGGTGGTTTCGAGTTCGCTGCGCTCGACCAGTGGCCAGAGTTCGACAAGACCCGCTTCACCGATGCGGCGGCAGATGTGATGCGGCGGCTTGTCGGCGACCCCATCGTAAACGGCTTTCGGCTCGAACACCTTGTCCACCAGCGCCAGGATGGGCAGGGTCGATCGAAACGACACATCGAGATCGACCGGCTGCCATGGCTGTTTGGCAGCCAGGATGCGCGCCTCGAAATATTGCCGCATCTGCGTGAAGGTTACCGGATCGGCCCGCTGGAAGCTAAAGATCGATTGTTTGGCATCGCCTACCACGAACAGCGTGCGGTTGGCGGCAACCGCGCCCTCGCCCACGAAAAACTCGGATACCAGCGACTGCACCAGGTTCCATTGTTCAGGGTTTGTATCCTGGCTTTCATCCAGCAGCACGTGGTGGATGCCGCCTTCCAGCTTGTAGTGTACCCAAGCGGCTTCGCTTTCGGGTTTCATCAAGGCCTGGGTACGCAGGATCATGTCTTCGTAATCGATCTGCGCCGTTTGACGTTTACCGGCCTCGTAGTCGTCAAGAATCTCTTTGGCGAGCATCAGCAAGTCTGCCGTGCTTTGCGCCAGGTCCGCCGCACGGCAACGCTCCTTTACCCTCAGAACACGCTCCGCCTCGCGCAGCAGCGTTTCGGCCTCGACACGATACTTCGCCTCCAGCTTGGCCGTCATCAGCCGTGCGTAAACCTTGTCTTCGCCTGTCAGGAACGCCGACGCGTACAGGGAAAACAGCGCCACGCGGTCCAGTACTGGCGCGGCCATCCATGTGTTTATCTTCAATGCCTTGGGAAGGTCTGTTTTTTCCGTACCTTCAGCAGCCATCACTGCGGCAGCCTGACGCACTCCTTGTTCAAGAGCCGTATCGGAACAGAAAGCGCGCAGCAGCGACTCGCTACTGTCTGCTTCGCCGACATTCAACGCGCGGCGTACACTGGCGACAACGGCATCGACGGAGTCCTCTTCGCCAAAAAGCATTTGGAAGCGTCCGCGCTCGGCCACGATCTCGGCTATCAAGTCGCTGAACCGCCCCTCCGCAAAGAAGACGCTGATGCGCTCCATGGCCCGGGCCACCGGCGAAGTATTGTCGGTGGCCGCTTCGGCCAGCACCCTGTCGATGGAGCGTTGCAGCATCTCGGTCGCACTGCGCTCGTCGAGTACCGTAAACAGCGGCGACAGGCCTGCCTCGATGGGAAATCGCCGCAGGATCGACTGGCAAAAGCCGTGGATCGTCTCGATACGCACGCCGATGGGCGCGTCGATGATGCGCGTGAACAGCCGCCGCGCCCGTGTGCGCAGGTCGGCGGAATGGCCGCCGCCCCCATAAAGGTCATCAAGCGCTTCATCGAGAACGCGTTCTGAAGCGGTGGCCCAAATCGACAGTATGCCGTTCAGCCGCGTCGCCATTTCGGCCGCGGCCGCTCGTGTGAAGGTAATCGCCAGGATGCGCTCCGGCGCGATATCCTCCAGCAGCAGGCGCAGGATGCGATCGGTCAGCACCTTGGTCTTGCCGCTGCCGGCAGACGCGCTGACCCACGAGGATACAGTAGGGTCAGACGCCAGCCGCTGCGCAATCTCAGGCAGGAGCGGTGTTTGGAATCCATCCATCAGTCTGCACCCTCGTACCCGATCCATTCGCGCACGCGTTCCAGGTGCTCGTAGGCGGCATGGTATCCCAGGCGCTCCTCGGACGAGTCAGGCGGCTTCGCCCAGTATGGCGTTGCCGGATCGTCGAACCGCTCGACCAGGGCTTCCAGCAAGGCAAGAATATCCCGTGGCCACACCGCATGCGGGACGATCTTCCCGGCCTCGCTGGCGCCGCTCAGCTTCCAGTATGAAACCAGCGCGACCGGAGACGCCAACAATCCTGCGAACCCGCCGCGCTCGGCAATTGCGGCCTCGATTGGCAGCTGTGGTTTCGCGCCGGTCTCGACGTCATGCTTGTGAGGCACCGTGCCGGTCTTGTAGTCGATGATTTCCAACGTGCCATCGGGATGGCGGTCGATGCGGTCGGCCTTCGCGATGACGGTGAACGAACCGGCGGCGGGAGACAGGTCATGCTGGCCCGACACTTCCATGATGGCGGGCAGGATGCCGATACGCCGCCGTTCGTGCTCGGTCTCGACAAACCATTCGGCGACCCGCTGAAAACGCGGCCACCAGAAGGTTTCCAGTGCAGGCGACAGCAGGCGCTCGTCGAACAAGGCACGGCCGGTCGCGATCAATTGTTCCAGGGCGTCGGGGGGTAGGTTTTTCCGATGAATCTTCGTGAAGCGGTCCAGCGCTTCGTGGATGATCGTGCCCTTGTCGGCGGCGCCCGGTTCCGCTCCGACCGGGTCGAGCGGTCTCAGCTTTAAAATCCTGCGGGCGTAAAGCCGGTAGGGATCGTCGAGCCATGTCTGGATATCCGTCACGCTCATGCGTCGTGGACGTGCAGTCAAAGGCGGCTTGGGTTCCGGACGCGGTGCCGATGCCGTTACAGCCGCTATATCCAAGCCGCGCATCCATACAGGCGCTGCAGGCTGGCTAAGCATCGAGCCGCTAGCGCGCAGCACGGCATCCAGCCGCAGCACCCAGCGCGAAGCGACGGTCGGCGCGCCCTTTACCCGCACGGCGCGGCTGAAGACAACCTGCGGCGCGGCCAGTCCTGCGGCAAAATCATGCGCGGACAGGCCGGTGCGGAACTCGGGCGGCGGCAGGCCGATCGCGGCGCGCATCTGGCGGGACAGGAACGGGTCGGCCATGTCCTGTTCCGGCCAGGTCCCTTCGTTCAGGCCTCCCATGATCACCAGATCCGCCTGCTGCAATCGGGCTTCGATGGTGCCGAGTATGGCAAGCCGCGGATGCTGGCCAACCGGAGACCGGACCACGCAAGCCGCCAGCAAGGAGTCGAGCAGAGCCGCGTAGCCAGTCCCCAGCGCCGGGGGAAACCCCACGAAAGCCCCAAGGGCTTCGTCGATAAACTCCGCCAGTGCTTCGCCCGCTTCGTGTGCCCAAAGCTGATCCCCGGCCTGCCCGCCTTCCGACGTAGCGAGGGCCTGTGCAAAGGCGACATGCTCCCGCAACGCCTGCGGAAAGTCGCTTCCCTCCTGGATCAGTCGAGCAAATGGGGACGCAAGGGTTTCCAGATCGTCCATCCAGCTTGCAAGGGTTTCGAGTTCCCCGGTTTCAAGCTCCGCCTTCGACAATGCGGCCTTCAACCCGACAAAACCCGGCGCGGGTAACGGGCCACGCAGGACAGCCATTTCCAAGCGGCGGGCGCGCCGGCGGAACTCGCCCGCGGGCAGGCCGCCCAGCGCCAGCGGATGCTTCAGGCATGCAAGCAGAGGCAGCGGCGCGAAGTCGGCCCCCGTCATCTCGGCAGTCAGGCGCAGGAAAGCCCCGGGTGGCGTAGCCGACAGGGGCTGGCCAGCCGAATCATCCACCTCGACATCCCAGCGCCGCAGCGAGGCGGCGACAAGTCGCGCCAGTTCGCGGTCGGGCGTGACTAGGAACGCGCGTTTCCCAGGCGTTTCCAGCACTTCGCGCATCAGGCAGGCGATACTGTCGGCTTCGTCGCGCGGGCTTGTGCATTCCATGCGCCGGATGGGCTTCAGGCAGGCTTCGTCAAACACGCCCGGCAGACGGGCCCATTCCTCGACAGTTTGCGAAGGCCGCATCACCTCGCCCACCAGCCGTTCACGCGTGCCGAGGCATGGGAAAATACTCTTGCCCGCCTCCGGCCAGATGTCGACCTGCCTGCGGGTCAAGGCAAGGTCATCGATGACAAGGCGGTGCGCGTAGCAGGGGTGGGATGGCTGCGTGTCCTGCCATGCGGCCTCGTCAAGGTCGCGGTCCAGCCCATGCAGAATTACCTCTCCCTGCGGCAGGCCTGCCACCACTTTCATCAACCGGCGCACGGCCTTCAGCGATCCGTTCGAGCCCGCGATCAAGACGGGCGCAGCGGGAGGATTATCGGTCAGGAAGGTCGCCATTGCGTCCACCACCATCCGGCGGCGCAGCGCAGGGTCGATGGCATGCTCCGCCGCCAATATAAGGGGCCAGACATCGCGGATCACCGCCAGGAAATCGAGCGTCTTCTGCCAGTGCGTCGCAAAGCTGTCCTGCACGATGCCGTCCAGCGAGTCGAGCAACAGTTCCTCCGCCTGCATCTCGTCGAGGAACCGCGCCAGTGACCGCGCGACGCCCGCCGCCTGCGCAGGCGTCTCGCTGAAGCCGGACTGGAGCAGCGCCCGCGCCAGCAGCGACTGCCGGCGCAGCGGCGATACGGCAGGCGGGGCGTCAAGCGTCCCCTGCAGGGTCAGCTCGTCCGCATCCAGGTCGCCCAGCGCCTGCATGCGCGGCAGCAGCAGCGGCGTATCGCTATGGCGCAGAAAGGCCTCGCGCAGTGCGCGGGCCGCGCGCTGGGTCGGCAGCATCACCAGCATGCGCGAAAGCTGCAGCGGATCGTCGCCCGCACGCTTCAACAAGCCTTCTGCCAAGACATCGACAAACGGCAGCGACAGGGGAATGGTGTAAAGGCCGGTCACGGAAAGTCCCGATTAGCTTCCTCGAGATCCGCGGGCGTGCTGAGGTGGTAGCATTCGCCATCATGAACGAGGCCGAACAGGCGCCCGGCTCGCTCGGCCTCGTCCCAAAGGCGTTTCAGCGAGAAGGCGCCATCGGGGCTGTTCCGGAACAGGCGCGGGTGGTTCAGGCTAACGGCACGGTAGATGAAACCGGCTGTATGGCCGTTCGGACGATAGGCCAGCCGGTGATCGTCGGCGAGGTCGTAGTCGCCAGCCTCGCCCTGCCCTGCCGGCAGCAGCAGCAGCAGCGCGTCCATGGCGGCGTCGTCCCACATCGCGGCCATGCGCGCCAAAGCGGGTGTCGATGAGTCGAGATAAACGGTATCGGCGTTGAAGGCGAAGAACGGTCCCTCACCCAAAACCGGCAGCGCGCGTTTTGCACCGCCCCCGGTTTCCAGCAAAAGATCTTCCCGCTGAAGACGAACATGCGGATAACCGGACAGGTGGGCTTCCACCTGATCGCCAAGATAATGCGCGTTGACCACGATGCGCGACAGCCCGGCGGCCTTCGCATGCCCCAGCGCATAGTCGATCAGCGCCTTGCCGCCCAGCTTCAGCAAGGGCTTGGGTGTATGGAGGGTCAGGGGTCGCATCCGCTCCCCCCGTCCTGCCGCCATGATCATCGCGGCTTCGGGTTGGGTCATGGCAAGACCCCTTCCAGCCTGCGCCTCCAAGCGGTGTCTCCCGCAAGCGAAAGGCCTCGGCCTTTGCCTGCCAGCGCGAACCCGATCTCCAGCGCGTTGTCCGGGCGCAGCGATCCCATGCGGTCGGGCCATTCGATCATTGCAACAGCCTGATGCAGCGCATCCTCCCAGCCGAGTTCGTAGATTTCCTCCGCGCGCGACAGGCGGTACAGGTCGAAATGCCAAAGCGGCCCCGCAGGCAAGTCGTACACCTGCACCAGCGTGAAGGTGGGGCTTGGAACCTCGATGGTCTCGCCTGCCAGCGCGTGGATGCAGGCGCGCGCAAAGCTGGTCTTGCTGGCGCCGAGATCGCCCTGGAGCAGGATCACGT
>CALMVH010000155.1 GCA_937873165.1 uncultured Rhodospirillales bacterium | reverse complement strand
AAGACCAAGATTATGGCTGCAGATAACGCTTCTACCCACTTAAGCTTTTTATCACTAATCGCTCGGGTTTGTCCATCAGTAAACATCCGCCTTATGATGGTAGCGAGAATAACTCCAGCGGCCACCTGATACGCTTGTATTGACTGCTCTTGCATCTTTGCTCTTCTTAGTCTTATTTTTGGTGACAGGTATGGAGTACACCGCATAGGCAAAGGGTGGGGAGGCTCTGGTGCTTGTAACCTGATCGTCGATTAAACTTTCTGCTGCTCGCTATCAACATAGTTCCTTTGAGAAGAACTATCATTGTCCTGCTTGGCAAGCCAGGCGGTGGCTACATCGACACTGTCCTTTGTCGACAGTATGCGAGCATCGGCCTGAGCTATCTTGCCGCGACTCGTGGATGGCAAGCCATCCAGCAGGATTTGCATTCCCAAAAATGAGTCCGAGTTCGCGGCTGGCATGAGATAGGTCACCCATCGCCGCTCGTTGTCGACCATCATCGGCGCAGCCGCCAGTTCAGCAGGCATGCCGCGCAGCGCGCGACGTTCCGCCAGATGCAGTATGGTGCAAGTATCGTAACCAGTCCCGATCAACAGGACGCGTGCGTTCAGATCGTAAAGTTGTCGTAGCGGAGAAGCTTCACCAAATGGGTCGTCGAAGGGATGCCGACCGAGGATATGCGCGGCGTATGGACCGAGCGCGGCCATCGAGTGCGCAGGATGGGCGCTGCGCATGACATCGGGCCACGTCCTGAACAGTTCAGCGATACGCCCCATATCACGTGTTGGCGTCCTGGCCGGATCGTACGCGGGCATGGTTGCACGAATCGCCTCGTGCCAATCCATAGGTACGGGCGGATCACGCCATTCCGCGGGATCGCTCAGATCTGCGGAATGTGTCGGCATAATCAGTGTACCGCGCGGACCCAGCACGGCCATCAAGGCCTGGATGACGGCAAGCGCGCCCCCATTCACCCATCCCATGGAACGCATCGAGGTATGAACCAGCACCGTATCGCCAGGGTCAAGCCCGATGGTCCGAAGATCGTCCGTTAGCGTCTCTGTAGTGTTGAGAGTTTTTGCGCGGGCAATCGACTCCGCTTCGCTCATGCGGTGCAGCCGCTACACATCTAAATTCTGCACATCCAGTGCATTCGCCTGGATGAAGTCTCGGCGGGGTTCGACGACGTCGCCCATCAGGGTAGAGAAGATTTCCTCCGCCTGATCCACATGCCCGACCTTGACCTGCAGCAGCGCGCGGGCGTCGGGGTCCAGCGTCGTTTCCCACAGCTGTTCGGGGTTCATCTCGCCCAGGCCCTTGTAGCGCTGGATCGTCATGCCCTTGCGGCTGATGTCGCTGACCGCGTCGAACAGCGCTGACGGGCCGGCCACTGTCGCAACTTCGTTGCCCTTGTGCAGGACCTTGCCGGGCTTTTCGAAATGAACCCGCAGGTCCTTGGCCGCGGCATCCAGGCGACGGGCTTCGATACTACGGATCAGTTCAGGCGTCAGGTAGCGGCGTTCGGTCACGCCGCGAATGGTACGCTGCAACCGGAAGCCTTGGCCATTGTCGGACAGGTGCCCGGTCCAGCCACCCTCCCCGACCTGCGATTGCTCGTCGAGGCGCTTCGCCGCTAGGGTCACGGCTGCCGTCGCCGCAGCGCTATCCGCCAGCAGACCTTGCGCCAGCAACCCCGCGATAGCCGCCTGTTCAATGACAGCGGCGTTGCCGACTTTCCGCTCCAACACATCGACGGAGAGCTGCAACGCCCGCGCATCCCGCACGATCTGCGCCAGGTCGGCCCCGGTATGCGCATGGCCGTGATGCGGCATGAAAGCGACATCCTCAACCCCCGAGCGAATCAGGTAATCCTCCAGTTCGCGGTCGTCCTTGCGGTAGATGACCGACTTGCCCTTCTGCACGCGGTACAGCGGCGGCTGCGCGATGTATATGTAGCCGCGCTCGATCAGGTCCGGCATTTGGCGATAGAAGAACGTCAGCAACAGCGTCCGGATGTGGCTGCCGTCCACGTCGGCGTCCGTCATTATGACGATCTTGTGGTATCGGCACTTTTCGATGTTGAAGTCGTCGCGTCCGATACCCGTGCCCAGTGCGGCGATCAGCGTGCCGACCTGCTCGCTGCCCAGCATTTTGTCGAAGCGCGCGCGCTCGACGTTCAGGATCTTGCCGCGCAACGGCAGGATCGCCTGCGTCTTGCGTTCCCGCCCCTGCTTCGCCGACCCGCCGGCGGAATCGCCTTCGACAATGAACAGTTCCGACAGCGCCGGGTCTTTTTCCTGGCAGTCCGCCAGCTTGCCGGGCAGGCTCGCCATGTCCAGCACGCCCTTGCGCCGCGTCATCTCGCGCGCCTTGCGGGCAGCCTCGCGGGCCAGCGCCGCCTCGATCACCTTGCCCACGATGCGCTTGGCCTCGTTCGGGTGTTCGCCGAACCAGATATCGAGGCCTTTCGATATCGCGTTCTCCACAACCGGGCGCACCTCCGACGAAACCAGCTTTTCCTTGGTCTGGCTGGAGAACTTCGGGTCGGGCACCTTGACCGACAGCACGCAGGTCAGCCCTTCGCGGCAATCGTCGCCGGTGACGTCGACCTTCTCCTTCTTGGAGATGCCGGAGCGCTCGGCATAGCCCGTCACCTGGCGCGTGAGGGCGCCGCGGAAGCCCGCCATGTGGGTGCCGCCGTCGCGCTGCGGGATGTTGTTGGTGAAGGGCAGCACGGTCTCGTGATAGCTGTCGTTCCACCACATCGCGACCTCGACGGTCATGCCGTCCTTCTCGCCGCGCATCAGGATCGGCGCCGCGACGAGGCTCGTCTTGGTGCGGTCGAGGTAGCGCACGAAGGCCTCGAGGCCGCCCTCGTAATACAGCTCCTCGCGCTTCACCTCGGCGCGGCGCGCGTCCGTCAGCACGATGCGGACGCCGGAGTTGAGGAAAGCCAGCTCGCGCAGGCGGTGCTCCACGGTGCCGTGGTCGAACTCGGTCCTGGTGAAGGTTTCGTGCGAAGGCCAGAACGTCACGGCGGTGCCGCGCTTCGGCCGGCCGCGCTCGTCCTCGCCCGCCGGGCCGACGACGCGCAGCGGGTACACGGAATCGCCGTGGGCGAACTCGATCTCGTGTTCCTGCCCGTCGCGCCAGATGCGCAGCTCCAGCTTGACCGACAGGGCGTTGACCACCGACACGCCGACGCCGTGCAGGCCGCCCGACACCTTGTAGGAGTTCTGGTCGAACTTAC
>CALMVH010000154.1 GCA_937873165.1 uncultured Rhodospirillales bacterium | reverse complement strand
GATCATAAGAGAACGAAATCTATTAAGAAACCTCTTTCACGAATACCCTTGAATTAAGTGGGGGGTTTCTGTTGCCCGGTACCCCCCGAACCGCGCTTTCTAATTACTTAGGCAGCGAGAGCCATGTCCTCGCGGACATTATCGTTGGCATCTAAAATTTAGCCCGGTAACGGCGGAACAATGCCGAGCAAAAACTGCACCTTTACCGCGCACGTCGATCCTGGCTCGCCCCCATGGTGAACTGGTGGAGGCGCCGGGCACTGCCCCCGGGTCCGTAACGCTTATTCTGAACAGCGTTTATTGCTATATCCGGATAAACCGGCGTATCAGATATAGGCGATATCGCGCGAACTTACCAGAGGGATCATGAATCTAAGTCCGCAGCAGCGCGCCGACATCGATATCCTCCGCCAGACCTCCACCCAGACCCTGCGCCCGACCGTTCCCGACCTGGAGGCCATCCTCTACGAGCCGTTGCCGGTGCTGGATCACGGCTTTATCCGGGTCATCGACTACATGGGCGACGATGCGGCGATCGTGCAGGCGGCGCGCGTTTCCTATGGCAGGGGCACGAAAAAGGCGAGCGACGATGCCGGGCTGATCAACTATCTGCTGCGGCACTGGCATTCGACCCCGTTCGAGATGTGCGAGATAAAGTTTCACGTGAAACTTCCTATCTTCGTCGCGCGCCAGTGGATACGTCACCGCACAGCCAACGTGAACGAGTACTCCGCGCGATACTCGATCATGGACAAGGAATTCTATATTCCGGAGCCCGCGCACCTGGCGGCGCAGTCATCCTCGAACCGGCAGGGAAGGGGCGAGGTGCTGGGTGGCGCGGATGCCGCGCAGGTGCTCGACCTGCTGCGCGAGGATTCCGGACGAACACATCGCAACTACCATTGGATGCTGAACGAAAACGAGGATGGCGAGGCTGCTGATCCCAGCCGCCAAGGGCTGGCGCGGGAGCTTGCGCGCATGAACCTGACGCTGAACACCTATACCCAATGGTATTGGAAGGCCGATCTGCACAACCTGATGCATTTCCTGCGGCTGCGCGCCGATCCGCACGCACAGTACGAGATCCGGGCCTACGCCGACGCGATGCTGGACGTCCTGAAGCGCTGGGTTCCGATCACATGCGCCGCCTTTGCCGAATACCGGCTGGGATCGGTGGTGCTGTCGGCCAGCGCGCTCGCCGCCGTCAAGCGTATGCTGGCAGGCGAAAGGCTGGATGAAGCCAACTGCGGCGTGCCGAAGCGCGAATGGCGCGAACTGGCGGCGCAGCTGGGATTAAACACAAGGATGCTGGCGGATGTCTGAGGTCTTTCCGCCGCGCCAGATTGCTGTTTTCGAAACCTTCCGCGAAAGTTTCCGCATCGCTTGGAGCCTGGAAGCGCTGCGCATGCCGATGCTGTGGCTGCCGGTGGCGCTCAGGCTGGTGCTGATGTGGATGGCCGGCCAGCTGCCGAATTTGTCGGAGGAGCTTTTGAAGGCAGATCCCAAGCATCCCTTTCCGCCGCTCTCCAGCCTGATCTCTCCGGCGCGGCTGCTCGCGATCGGCGTCATGGGCATTCTGTACGGTGCGTCCGCCTTGGCCCTGAACATCTCGTGGATGCGCCATTTGATCCGCAGGGAAACGCCCACGGGCGCTTACTTCGGCATAGGCTTCTGGCGGTACGCCGGATACCTCTTGCTGGCCTATCTTGCCCTGGCCGCGGTAACAATCCCGATGATAATGCCGCTTGTGATATCCGCCTCGGGAACGGAAGTGCATACATCCAGCGTGATTCTGGGCGTCGGCATGGGAGCCCTCGCTGTCGGTATCGCGGGCTGGATCGGCGTTTCGGCCATACCGCTTTTCGTCAGCGCTGCCGTTGAGGATCGGGCCATGCCGCTCAAGCGATCCTTCGCGATCATGAAAGGCAATTGCTGGCGATACGTGGGGGGCAGCCTGCTACTGGGATCGCCGATATTCATAGTCACGATGTTCGTCAACGCTGCGACAGGCGGGCACTCCAGTGGCCCGGTCGCGCAGATGATCGCGGCCGTTATCGAAACGCCCATGCTGATATTTCAACTGATCGCCAGCGCGACATACATGGCGCTGGTATACCGGCAGCTTGCGGCGGCACGACCGGAACGGTGGGTACTCGATGTTTGACTTCCGACGCCGCAAGGGCGAGACCCCGCGGAACGATGCCGCGCCCGCGCGACTGCTTCCCGTTACCGCGACATTTGTCCGCGCCTACCACCTGGTCTGGTTCAACCGGGTTCGCCTGGCGCGGGCCGGAGCCCTGCCGTTCCTGATGCTGGCGACCGCCAGCACGCTGCACCTGTTGATCTTCGCGCACATCGATCCAAAGATCAAAATGGAAGAGCTTCGCGCTAGGATATGGAATCCGCGCTTGCTGATCTACTTTCTCGCGGATGTCATCGGGGCGTGGACGCTGCTGTCGTTCAACATATCGTGGCGGCGCTACCTGCTGGTTTTGTCGCCAAGTGTGGAGCCCTTCTACTTCCGAAAGCCGTTGTGGCGGTATGTAGCTGCCATCACGATCTGTTTCATGGCTCTGATAGTCGGATTTGGCCTGCTGACCACTATCCTGCAGCGTGTGTTCAGCCTGATCGATCCCGGCTGGACCGCCAATGCGCCCGTCCATCACGGCCTAGTGTCGGTGTATCTGGCGTTGATGGCGGCGGGGCTATTCGGCTTGATCGGTCTGGTCCTGCGGCACTATCCATTCTTCACCCGCATGGTCACGGATGCGCCGGAATATACCCTTTCCGACGTGCGCGCAGCGATGCGCGGCAATGTGCTGCGGCTGGTCGCGATCATGATGCTGACATTCTGGACCGTGACAGTCAGTGTTCAGATCGTCCTGGGCGTCATGGGGCTGTTTCACCCTGACGTGGAAAACCCGGTCGTGGCGTTGATCAATGGTGTCCTGTTCTCGCTCCTGTGGGTCACGCTGACGGCGCTGTTCTCGGCGGTTGCAGGCCTTGTCTATGACTTCACGCTGCACGGCCACGGACCGGCCGTTCCAAAGAGTGGCTGAAACCGCGCGGCTGCCGGTATGGGCGACGGTCAAGCGCGCCTATGGGCTGCTATGGGATCACCGGCGGCTGCACGCCAAGGCAGTCTGGCCGCCCATCGTTTTTCTGGTCGCGGCGGAGTTCATCTTTCACAAGACTGTGGGCGATGCGAGAGGGCTGGACGGCCTCGAAAATGCGCTGTCCGGCGCATCCTGGTACAAGCTTGCGGCCATCGGAATGCTCTGGCTGGCAGGGCTGAAGTTCCTGCTGTCATTCAGCATTTCATGGCGAAGGCATGTCATGCTGGAGGAAGAGTTCGACCCGTTCTTTTTCAAGAAACCGTTCTGGTTGTATTTGATAAGGCTTGTAGGTATCTACACATTATCGGTAATTTACGCGGTGGGAACAATATTTAGCATATTAACCATTGTTGGGATTGTGTTCTTTTTTCGAGTAAGTTTTGCTCACGCGATGTCGCCCAAAAGTGATGTCGTAGCCCCGACCTTCTGGCAAGTCACAGACATACTTCCTTACGTTTTCGTTTTTTACCTATGCATCTGTAGTCTTGTCGCTTTGCGACGTATTATGTATCTAAATAACGTTATTTTGAAGAATGTATCAGATTTCGGCGTTAGGACGTCGATATTAGTTATTAGAGGGAGTCAGATACGTTACTTGGCCGTCTGGCTTCTCGCAATGTTTCCAATTGTTGCCCTCACGCAACTGCTCAGCCTCGCGAACCACGTACTCGAAATCGACGTTGCCGCCACACCCGTGGCACTGGCGGAGTCGGCGTTCCGCCAGGCCTGTCTGTTTATCCATTTCTCGCTGGGCGCGTCCATCGGCATGATGACTTATGCCGCCCTGGTGCAGGGGCGAGGGCCTGAAACCATCCGCTAGCTAGCGGTAATAATACGCTGGCGGCGGCGGCAGTGCCGGCACGACGGGCTGCTGCACCACGACCGGTGGCTGCTGCACGATCACGGGCGTCGCGGCGTTGTTGGTCACGATCTTCCAAGTGCCATCCGGCTGCTTGCAGGCCGTGCCGTTCACCTGCTGGGGTACGCCGCCGACCTCTATGCTGCGGGTATAGGGCTGGCAACTGCCGACCGGATAGTTTACCGGCGGCGCCGGCACATAGGCGGGATCGTAGTGATGGTGATGCACGACCACGGGAGTCGGGCTCAGCACCGAAGCCGAGACGAAGCCGCCGGTGGTCAGTGCGACCCAGTGCGGGTTGCCAGGTACGCCGCCGGTAATCTGCACGGCGCGGCCCGGGGGCACATGTCCGATAACGGGATAGCTGGTCGCGGGTCCGCTGCGCACGTTCGCGTCGCGGATGGAATACAGGGTTTGCGTCGCCGGGGCCGGGGGGG
>CALMVH010000153.1:16152-18188 GCA_937873165.1 uncultured Rhodospirillales bacterium | reverse complement strand
GTCGTCATGCTGCTAGGTGTTATCATCCTGGTCATGTCGGTGGTTACGTTCATTGTGTTCATGGAACGCGCGCAGAGACGAATTTTTATTCAGTATGCCAAGCAGCAGCGTGGCAACAAGATGTATGGCGGCGACTCCACGCATATGCCGCTGAAGGTCAACACGACCGGCGTGATCCCGCCGATCTTCGCATCGTCCTTGCTGCTGCTGCCGCTGACGCTCGTGGGGTTCGTGGGGGCTGACAAGTCGGGCATACTAGGCCAGATCAGCGGGCAGCTGGCGCATGGCAAGCCGTTGTACATGGTACTGTATGCGGCCTTGATCGTATTCTTCGTGTTCTTTTACACGGCGGTCGTCTTCAATCCGAAGGAAACTGCTGAAAATCTGCGCAAGGCGGGCGGGTACGTTCCGGGTATTAAACCGGGTGCAAACACCGCCGATTACCTGGATTATGTCCTGACGCGCATTTCGGTGATCGGCGCGGTATATCTGGTGGTAGTCTGCTTGTTTCCCGAATTCCTCATTTCCCAGTTCAACCTGCCTTTCAACTTTGGCGGCACCAGCCTCCTGATCGCCGTAACCGTCACGATGGATACGACCGCCCAGGTTTACTCGTTCCTCGTAGCGCACCAGTACGAAGGCTTGATGAAGCGGGCTCGGCTGCGAGGCCGCCGCGGATGAACCTGATCCTGCTCGGGCCGCCTGGAGCGGGAAAGGGCACGCAAGCCAAGCGTTTGGAACAGGCGCACGGCTTCGCGCAGGTTTCAACAGGCGATATATTGCGCTCGCATATCGCAGCGGGTGATGAGTTGGGCCGACAAGCCGAAACGATCATGGCAACAGGTGGCTACGTGCCCGACGATCTGATGATCGCCATGATCGAAACGGAAATCGACAATCCAAGCTGCCGGAATGGTTTCATCCTGGATGGTTTCCCGCGCACGATCCCGCAGGCGGAAGCGTTGGATGCCTTGCTGAAACGCAAAGGGCTGAAGCTGGACTCTGTTATCGAAATGAAAGTCGATGAAACGGTACTGATCGAACGTATCGCCGGCCGCTTCACCTGCGCGCAATGCGGGGCCGGTTATAACGACACCCTGCAGCCGACCCATGTGCCCGGCATATGCGACGTTTGCGGCAGCCAGCATTTCACGCGCCGACCCGACGACAACGCCGAGGCTTTCAATACCCGGCTTGAGAAGTACCGGGCGGAAACCACGCCAATCCTGCCTTATTACCGCGCCAACGGATTGCTGAAATCGATCGACGCCATGTTGCCCATCGACCGGGTGGCGGAACAGATGGAAGAGATTGTTTGCGAAACTGTGAAGGCTGCTTAGGCCGCCTTCTCCGCCGGACCTTCGCTCCGCAGTTTTTCCAAGGAGGCTTCCAGTTCGGAGAAGTTCGGCTGGATGCCGGTGGGCACCGCGCCGCGGCCGATCTCCACCGCGACCTGAATGGCGGCGCCGTGCAGGTAGGCCACCAGCGTATCGCGGATGGTCAGCATGAACTGGTAATCCTCGGTGTGCAGCTGCTTCAGGCGGCCCGCCAGCGGGCCGACGACGCCATAGGCCAGGAACACCCCGAGGAACGTGCCGACCAAGGCACCGCCGATCATCTTGCCGAGCTTCTCCGGCGGTTCGTTGATCGATCCCATGGTCTTAATGATGCCCAGCACGGCGGCGACAATGCCGAGCGCCGGCAGGCCATCCGCCATGCTTTGCAAGGCATCGGCCGCGCGCATCTCCTCGTGGTGATGCTTTTCCAGCTGCTTGTCCATGATATCCTCGACCTGGTGCGGGTCGCTGACGTTCATGGTCATGATCCGCATCGTATCGCACAGGAACGGGCACACGAAGTGGTCGTGCGCGATCTTGGGATACTTGCTGAAGATCGAGCTTTCCTGCGGCCGCTCGATGTGCGGCTCCAGCCCGACCGCGCCCTTGGTCTTCAGCAGCTTGATCAGTTCGAACAGCACGCACAGCAGGTCGTTGTAGTCGGCGCGCTTCCACTTAGGCCCCTTGATGATTTGGCCA
>CALMVH010000153.1:12866-16142 GCA_937873165.1 uncultured Rhodospirillales bacterium | reverse complement strand
GGCCAAAGGCGCGCAGCACGTTCTTGATCACTTCCATGCTGTTCGACACCGTCAGCGCGCCGATGGCGGCCCCAAGGATCATGACCAGCTCGAAGGGTGCCGCTTCCAGAACGGGTCCTAGAGATCCGCCCTCGGCAATGTATCCGCCGAAGATACAGCCGATGGTGATAAAGATCCCGGCAATGGATAACATGGCGACGACCCGCACTTATGGTTAAGACGAGTGCCTGCCTACCGTGCCCGCGCTTAAAGGCGTCTTAAGGTGCCCGATCTGTTTTCTTGACTTGCCCGAGCGCGTGTGCTTTACACAAAGCATTATCTCGCGAGTTGCGCGAGGCGTAGCCCAGATGCCGCGCCGTTCCGAGACGATGTTCTCTCCCAAAATAGGCCAAGCGGCACGCGCCCACTTTGCCTGCAAACGGCCAGACCGACGAGTCTGCCCGCGAAGGATATTCTTTTGACCACTGTTATGTTCTCAGACCTCGGTCTAGCCGAGCCCGTTCTTCAGGCGCTGAAGGATGAAGATTATGTTTCGCCAACCCCGATCCAGGCACAATCCATTCCCGTTACCATGGAAGGCCGCGACCTTCTGGGTATCGCGCAGACCGGCACGGGCAAGACTGCCGCATTCGCGCTGCCGATCCTGAACCATCTGATCAACAATCCGAAGGCGCTTACGCCGAAGGCCGCGCGTATCCTGGTACTGGCGCCGACCCGCGAACTGGCCGTGCAGATCGCCGACGGCTTCAAGGCCTATGGACGCCATGTAAAGTTCCGGGGCGCGCTGCTACTGGGCGGCGTCGGCCAAGGGCCGCAGGTTTCCAAACTGGCCGGCGGCGTGGATGTCCTGGTGGCAACGCCGGGACGGCTGCTCGACCTGTTTGGGCAAGGGCACTTGCGTCTCGCCCAGACCGAAATCGTGGTGCTGGACGAGGCCGACCGCATGCTGGACATGGGCTTCATCGTGCCGGTTCGGAAGATTGTCGCGGCTTTGCCGAAGAACCGCCAGACGCTGTTCTTCTCCGCCACCATGCCGCCGGAAGTCGAAAAGCTGGCGCGCGATATTCTGCATAATCCGGCAAAGGTGGAGGTCACCCCGCCTGCCACCACGGTCGAGCGCATCGACCAGAAGCTGTTCTATGTGGAACAGCCGCACAAGCCGGCGCTGCTGACCGAGATCCTGCAGGATCCTTCGATGAACCGCGTGATCGTCTTCACCCGCACCAAGCACGGCGCGAACAAGGTGGTCGAGACGCTTGAGAAGGCGGGCATCGAAGCCTCCGCGATCCACGGCAACAAGTCGCAGAACGCCCGGCAGGCGGCGCTGAACGGCTTCAAGGCCGGCAAGCTGCGCGTGCTGGTCGCGACCGACATCGCCAGCCGCGGCATCGATGTCGACAACGTCACCCACGTCGTGAACTACGAGCTGCCCGACGTCGCGGATACCTACGTGCACCGGATCGGCCGCACGGCCCGCGCCGGGGCCACCGGGATCGCGCTGTCGTTCTGCGCCGTGGACGAGCGCGCGCTGCTGAAAGACATCGAAAAGCTGACGCGGCTGTCGCTGGACCTGATCCACGACCATCGCTACGTGTCGGATGTGCCGGCGAACGCGCCGGTCCGCAACGACCAGCGCCCGCAGCGCGGCAAGCCGCAACAGCGGGGCCGTGGCGGCTCCAGCGATCGTCGGCAGGGTCACGGAGGACGCAGGGCCGCGTGACGCGCCATCCCTGTTGGTGATCGTTGGCGAGAACAATATTGCTGTATCGGGGTTAAGGTGATCACGACCTTGACCTCGAACAGGATTTCCGTGACGCCACTCCACTGCGCCTCCGCGTTCGTCGCCTTCCTGATACTGGCTCCCATTACCGTCCAGGCTGCTGATGAACCGGAAAAGGTCACCAGCGGGTCCGGGCCGGCCTCGCAAGGCTTCGACACCCGCCTGGAACGCAGGTCAAGCCATATCGTAGGCCATATCGCGTTTTTAAAAGCTGAGTTGATGATCACGCCGGGGCAGGAACCCGCTTGGAGCAAGGTCGCCCAGGCGATGCGCGACGATGTTAATGACTACGATCAGACTAGCAAAGCTTTACCCCAAGGGCAGACGCAGCCCTCCGCGGTTGAGAGCCTTTCGGAACGCGCGCAATTCGCCGATCTGCGCGCGAAAGGCGAGGCCCGTTTTCTTGCCGCGTTTCGTCCGCTTTACGATAGTTTTTCGCCGCAGCAAAAGGCGACGGCGGACGATTTGTTCGCGACGCGCGACGACGAGTAAAGCCGTGGCACCCCCCTTACGTCGTTGCATAAAAAGCGTGGCTGTCGCACTTCTTGCCGCTACGCCTTTTTACCTGACTTCGTGCGTCGCCGAAGGGCCTGCCTACGTCGCGCCCGGCCCCGGACCTTATGTCGGTCCTGCTCCCGTCGCGGCATACCCGTACGGGGAATACCCTTGGTACTACGGTCCCGAGGTGGATATCTACGGTGGCTACGGTCACGGCGGGTACTATCGGGGAGGCCGAGGTTTTCGCGGTGGCGGCTTTCATGGCGGTGGTTTCCACGGAGGTGGTTTCCATGGCGGGCGCCGTTGACGCGATGAAGATGTTCTCAAGTCGGGAATGCCATGTCCTCGCATTATGATCTGATTGTTGTCGGTAGTGGTCCTGGGGGAGCTTCGCTGGTTCACAGACTGGGCGCGACGGGCAAGCGCATTCTGTTGTTGGAGCGCGGCGATTACCTGCCGCGCTCACGCGCAAACTGGGACTCGCAAACCGTATTCGTCGACGGCGCATACCAGGCGAAGGAAACCTGGTACGGCGCGGATGGGCGGGAATTCCACCCGGGCCTGCACTACTATGTCGGGGGGAACTCGAAAGTCTATGGCGCAGCGCTGCTGAGGCTGCGCTTGCGAGACTTTGAGGAAATCCGTCACAAGGACGGTATCTCGCCTGCCTGGCCCCTGAACTACGATGCGTTCGAACCCTATTACACCGAAGCCGAGAAACTGTTTCACGTGCATGGGGAACGGGGCGAAGACCCGCTGGAACCCTGGGCCAGTGCCTCTTATCCCTACCCCGCCGTTTCCCACGAGCCGCGCATCCAGGGATTGAACGATGCGCTGAAGCGGCAAGGCTACCACCCCTTCCACCTGCCGCTCGGTATTCTGCTGGACGAGAAGAACGGCAAGGCGACGCCCACCAGCACCTGCATCCGCTGCGATGCCTTTGATGGATTCCCGTGCCTGCTGAACGGCAAGGCCGACGCGCAGGTCATGTGCGTCGA
>CALMVH010000153.1:10817-12856 GCA_937873165.1 uncultured Rhodospirillales bacterium | reverse complement strand
GCCCATACCAACATTACGCTGCTGACCAATGCCTATGTGTCGCGGCTAGAAACCGACGCCAGCGGGCGCAGCGTCCAGACCGTTCACGTGACGCGCGATGGGCAGGAGGAAGAGTATTCCGCCGAAATCGTGGTGGCGGCCTGTGGCGCGCTATCGACGGCGCTGCTGCTGCTGCGTTCGAAAAGCGAGACGCATCCTAACGGGCTGGCTAACGGGTCGGATCAGGTCGGCCGGAACTACATGCGGCACAACCAGTCGGTGCTGATGGCGTTGGTGCGCGAACCGAACGACACGATCTTTCAGAAGACACTGGCGCTCAGCGACTTCTACTTCAACGCCGATGATTGGGAGTATCCGCTGGGCCTCATCCAGATGTGTGCGACCTCACATGGCGCGCAGATCCGGGGCGAGGCGCTGCCTGCGTGGCTGGAATGGGCGCCCAAGATGCCGTTCGAGGAAATGGCGCGGCACTCGATGGATTTCTGGCTGTCGAGCGAGGATCTGCCGCATGCCCACAACCGTATTTTCTACGACGGCGACCGCGTGCGCCTGGATATCCAGGAAGGCAACATGGAAGCCCATCACCGGCTGAAGAAGAAACTCGAACAGCTTCTCAGCAAGGCGGACGAGCATGCGGTGCTGCTGGATCGCAGCCTGTATCTCGGCAAGAACATCCCGATCGGCGGCACGGCGCATCAGGCCGGTACGGCGCGCTTCGGCACCGACCCGGCGACTTCGGTCCTCGATCTGGACTGCAAGGCGCACGAACTCGACAATCTATACGTGGCCGACGCCAGCTTTTTCCCGTCGATCGGTTCGGTCAATCCGACGCTGACGATCATCGCGAACGCCCTGCGCGTGGCGGACAAGATCAAGGAGCGCCTGGCATGACCTGGCTCGACCTGACGGCCCTGCCCCTGATCGCACGCTTCTGCCTGGTCGTGCTGTTTCCTTTCAGCGCGCTCGACAAGATCATTAACTACAAGGATGCGATGAAGCAGGCGACCTCGTCGTTTCTGCCTGGCGGACGAGTCCTGCTGGCACTGGCAATCGTGGTCGAGATCGTGACTCCACCATGCATCGTCTGCGCGTGGCACGACCGGCTGGCGGCGTTCGTGCTTGCCGGGTTTTGCGCGATCACCGCGCTGCTATATCACGAGTTCTGGAAGTACGACGATTTCTGGGCCCCGGGCGACAGCCAGGGGCGCAGCCATTTCTGGGATTTCCTGAAAAACTTCGGTTTGGTCGGCGGGTTGCTTTTCGTAGTCCTGCTCGGAAACTTGTCGCCGGCTTCCGCCGTTATCCAGGTTCCCCTGTCCTCAACGCCTCTCGGCGCGACGCCCATCGGCGCGACGCCCATCGGCGCGACGCCTTCCGTCGGAACGCCACACTGAACGGAGCTTGCATGGAAACCATACCGGCCATTACCGGGGGCGAAGGTTCCGCCGAAAATGATAAGCCGAAAGTCGGCTATTGGCATTTGTGGACGGACGACCAGGGTGTCAGCCACCAGACCCGCTGCGCCCTCGAGAACTACGAACTGAAGGGCGTCGGCAATGCCGCGCCCCAGTGGAACGACAAGCAGCAGCGTGGCGAGGCGACCATCCTATTCACCGTTCAGCCGCCGGGCTGGGTCGGCGAATGGCACGAGAACCCCGCGCCGCAATGGATCGTGCCGCTCTCAGGACGCTGGTTCGTGGAATCCATGGACGGTACGCGCATCGAAATGGGGCCGGGCGAGATGTCGCTGGGCGAGGACCAGAACTGTATCGAGGACCCGCAAGGCCGGAAGGGACATCGCTCGGGCACCATCGGCGCCGAGCCGGCTGCGTTGATGACAATACAGATGCACGTGCCGCCTGTGCGCAAACCCTGTCACGCGAAATAGCCGCATGGACGGTTTCGAGTTCGTCGATCCCGTGTTTCGGTCGTACGTGCTGCCGAACGCACCGCTGGATAAGTTGCGGGAAGGTTTCCGATGGCAGGAGGGACCGGTATGGTTCGCCGATCTCGACTGCCTCCTGGTCAGCGACATAGCG
>CALMVH010000153.1:0-10807 GCA_937873165.1 uncultured Rhodospirillales bacterium | reverse complement strand
TTCGCCAGCCATCCGGCTTTGCCAACGGGCATACGCGCGACCGGCAAGGCCGGTTGATCGGCTGTTCGCACCGCAATCGCTGCATTATTCGTACCGAGCTTGACGGTACGATCACCGTGCTGGCCAGCCACTACGAAGGCAAACGGTTGAACGCGCCGAACGACGTCGTGGTGAAAAGCGACGGTACGATCTGGTTCTCCGACCCGCTCTACGGCATCAGCAGCGACTACGAGGGCGGCAAGCAGGTATCGGAGTTGCCGGCATCGGTCTATCGCCTCGATCCAGGCGACAGTCGCCTCAGCCTGGTTGCAAGCGATTTCACCCGATGAAAAGCGGCTGTATATTGTCGAAACGGGTGGCCAGTCGGTTGAACAACCGCTTCACCACATCCGTGTCTTTGACTTATCGGCCGATGGGCAGACGCTCGCGGGCGGTGACGTGTTCCATGTGGTGAAGCCGGGTCACTCCGACGGCATACGGTGCGACGAGCACGGCAATGTCTGGAGCGCCGCGGGCGATGGCGTGCATTGCCTCAGCCCCGCCGGCGACCTGCTGGGCACGGTTCTGGTGCCCTATCCCGTAGCCAACCTGACCTTCGGCGGCCGCAACTACAGCCGACTTTTCATCTGCGGGTCGCATACCTTGTACTCGATTTTCCTCAATGTGCGGGGCGCGCAGCGACCGTGATGCCTGCTGAACAAGCCGGTTGCGTTATTCGCCTTCTGAGAATCGAGCGGAACGTCCGTTCGCTGGACCGCAGCCTAGCGTTCTACCAGGACGCGCTTGGATTCAAAACCGTTCCCCACCCGCACACTGCCGAAGCCACAGTCGAAGACGCGAACTTGCCGTTTCGATCCGCTTTGCTGCGCCTTGGAGACCAGCATATCGGCCTGACCGAGTTCGATCCACCCGGCGCACCCTATCCAAGCGACAGTAAAGCCGCGGATTTGTGGTTCCATCACATCGCCCTTGTAACAACAGACATGCCCGCTGCCCACAAGCGGCTTGAACGTCACAACGCCATTGCGATCACCCGGGATGGCCCGCAGCACCTGCCGTCCCAAACAGGCAGTGTTACCGCTTTCAAGTTTCGCGATCCGGATCTTCACCCTGTTGAACTGATTTATTTCCCTGTCGGAACGGGCGATCCGCAATGGCAGCGCGACAGCCCGGCCGAACCTTTGATCGGCATTGATCATACAGCTATCAGCGTGTCGGATACGGCGGCAAGTGTGAAGTTCTACTGCGATCTGCTCGGGTTCCGATTGATATCACGGCAGATCAACCACGGCGTTGAGCAGGAAAGGTTGGACGGGTTAGAAGACGATATCGTCGAAGTTACCGCCTTGGCGCCTGCGAGCGAGGCGACCCCGCATCTGGAGCTTCTAGCGTATCGAACGCCCTGCGGACGGCCTGCAGCCATGCAGCCGCGCGATTTGGCGAGCGACAGGATTATCCTGCAGGTAGACGATCCAGGCGCGATCCTGAAGCGTCTGATGGCCGCTCTGCCGAATGAGACGCTTCATTACAACGGCTTTAGCGTGTGGGTTCGGGATCCTGATGGTTACTTATTATGTCTTACGCAGTAAGCCAGTTGCCATTTATACAACAGTATTTTTAAACAGAATACCAATAGACGTTACAAAGCGTCTTGACTTTTACTGGTAGGTAACTTTTGTTCTTCTCCAGGATCGAGGGGCTGACATGAACCTAGCGGATAAACTCGGGATTGCTGTTTTCGCCCTGTGGTGGTCGTTTGCAATCATCGTCAGCGATGGCGCGTGTCCGATGCACAACGCCTGTTCCGACCTGAATTACCAGGTTCCGGCGGCGGCGTGGATCGTCATGCGAACTGTCTCACTCGTACGTCGATCCCGCACGGTCACGCAATATGCGCCCGCATACTGGCGAACCATGCGCGGCTGCGCCCGTTTTGGTGACTCCGATTAGCGGTAGCCTCGGCCATGGCCGTAACCGTATCCGCCAAATCCCCGGCCAAAGTTGAACCCCAGCGACAGCCCTCCAAAATATGGGTACCCACCATAGTAACCGCCGTAATACGGCGCGTACACCGGCGTCGTGTAAACGGGTGCCACGTAGGTGGGCTGGGCATACACCACGCTTGGCTGGGTGTTATAGCCAACCGGAGGGGCCGTATAGACGGGCGCTGCATAGACCGGTGCCTGGTAGTAGACCGCCTGGGCCGAAGCTGCGGTTACACCCGACGTCAGCAGTATGGCGGCAAGCGACAATGCCTTCCCAATCATAGCGATCTCCCTGTCTTATTTCTGTAACGTTGGACGCGCCCGAAATCATTCAAGGTGAGCAATATTTTCCAATTGTGGCGGTTTGGCGGTTATTCTTGACTGAACGCTGTGACTGCGCTAGAAGTTCGCCATACCCGGATTGATTCAAACAGGCTTCACAAATGTCTAACGTATTTCCATTCTCCCTGCGTCTCCGCACGCAGGACACGCCTCGTCAGCAGTCACGCCCGCTTGGCGTGTTGCGTGTGTCGCGCGGGGGCCGCGTCCGCGCTGAATCTCTGGATATCGAACTGCAGCCCTACCTGTCCGCCATGGCGGAAAAGCTGAACCGCCCGGTCATGACGATCGCCATGATGGGCCCCGATGCCGCCGGCCGTTTCGATAGCTGGAACCGTGTTGTCGAGCATGACGATCCTGAATTTGCCGAGGCCCTCGCCTTGCGCGTCGAAGGCGAGTACGGCTTGATCGTTGAACAGGCCGCCTGACTGAACTAGTCCAAGGGAACCGTTTTACACGACGGGGGTTTTGGTCGGAATGTTTCTTTATCTCGGAGAAAAATAATGAAGAATACCCGTTTCGCCATGCTGGCCCTGACACTGGCCGTTCTGTCCAGCGTCGCGCTGACCGCCTGCAATACGACCGAAGGCTTCGGCCAGGATGTCAAGGGCGCGGGCCAAGGCATCGAGAACTCGGCTGCCCAGAACAAGTAAGCCTACGCTTCGTCAGACTCTGCGGATCACTTCGTAGAGCGCGACGGAGGCTGCATTCGAGACGTTCAAGCTGCCGATCGGGCCACCTGTCGGCAGCTTTGCCTTGAACTGCACCGAGTCCAACGTCAGGCGCCGCAGCCCTTCGCCTTCCGCGCCCATGACAATCGCAGTGCGGGTAAAAGGGCCGTGCTCTGCCAATTGTTTGTCACCGCGCTCATCCAGGGCAATCGTAATGAAACCCGCGTCCATCACTGTTTCCAGGGCACGCACCAGATTGGGAACGCGCACGTAATCGATGTGCTCGACCGCGCCGCTGGCGGCTTTCGCCAGCGTACCCGTGATTTCAGGGGCATGATGGCGCGTCGCGATCACGGCCGCTGCCCCGAACGCGCAGGCCGACCGAAGAATAGCCCCGACATTGTGGGGATCGGTCACATGGTCGAGGAACAGCAGGCACGCATTCCTGCCTTCCACGGATATCAGCAGGTCTTCGAGCGTCGGCTCCTCCAGCGGTTCGGCGTCCAGCACGATACCCTGATGCACGGCCCCGCCGGTCAGCCGGTCCAGTTCGCGGCCTTCGGCCTGTTCGGGATGCGGACGCCTGGCCGCGACGCCGCCAGCCTCCACTTGTTTCTGGAACGAGTCAAACGCACCCGGCGTCACCATCAAGCGCCGTATGCGCCGGGCGGGATTCGTCCAGGCCTCGACAACCGGATGAAAACCATACAGCAGCGATGGATTGCCCCGTGTTCCGCCAGAAGCGGAGTGCCGGGAATGACCGGTGGAAGCCGGCCGGGCGCTTGAACGGGAAACGGGTTTGCTCATGGCCCCATCCTAGCCGTACGCGGCGCACCAGAGCAGCATATTTTTATACTGACTTATTGACGGCACCGGCGGCCTTGCGCATAGTCTGCGCGCTGCTGGAGGGGTGGCCGAGTGGTTAATGGCAGCAGACTGTAAATCTGCCCTCTTACGAGTACACAGGTTCAAATCCTGTCCCCTCCACCAAATCAACTCACTTACAGTAATTAGAAGCAGGCAGACCGTCGTGGGACGGCCTGCATACCATGTTTGCTTACGACGCCGGTTTCTGGGTCGCTTCGAACAGCGTCTTTACCTCGGCTGTCAGCTGCTTGACCTGCACCAGCACATCGGCAAAGGCCGCCTTGGCCTCTGCGTCCACGTCCTTGAACAACTGGTCCAGTGCGGGAATGGCCTTGTCGATGGCCTCGATGGTGGCCGTGGCCGTGCCGATCAGGGCCGGGATGCTGGTGGCGATTTCGATAACGTTCATGCTTGTCCTCACTTGGTTGTCAGACGGGAAATCAGGCGGCGCGCCAGCCGCCATGTGGCCAGGACCGGGATGTCGATCCTGAAACTGGGAATGTTCATGGTTACCCGGCCGCGCGGGTCAGCAAGCCGTAGAGCCTTGCCTGCAACGTCGGGGGATCGGGACGCGGCGGAGCCGCTGGATCGGGCATATCGGGGATCGTCCACAGCGCCGCCTCGCCCGCGCGGCGGGTCACAAGGCCTGGCAGCACCACGCCCCGCGCGCGAACCCAGCGCATCAGTTCCGCCGGAACCAGATCAAGGCGGTTCTGGTTGATGCGTCGCAGCAGGCGCGACCGCCCCAACGCACCGACGCCTGCATTGAAGGCGAAATCCGTCAACGCTCCGAACTGGTTGCCCGTCAGGGTTACCTTCACCAGCCGGGCGACCGCTGTCTCGACCACTGCCAAGTCGGCCCGGTGCGCGGCATCGGCCTGGGCCTGGGTCCATGTCAGCCCGATGTGCACATCCGGTCCGGTATGACCCCACCCGATGGTCAGCCGCCCGCGGATACGATCGCCCGGCTTCAGCGCGCGCGCCGGCGCCAGGTCGTCGTAGGCCAGCAGGCGGCACCTTTCGCCCCGGCTGTTCAGCGCCAGCGCGGCCGCGTTAACGTCGGGCATGACGAGGCACTCTCCGCATGAAAGAGCCGCCAGGAAGGCGGCTACAATCCAGGAAATGATCAGATATTTCACGAAACATAGGCGCGCCTGAGAGCGACGTAGTTGATCTTGATCGTCGCCGTCGCGGTTCCGGCCGCGCCGGAAGCATCGAATCCTACCTGCAGCAGCAGGGTCATGCTGGCAAGGCTGGGCGCCAGCGGCATCGGCTGGGTGCGCAGCAGCAGTTTGCCGCCGTTGGGCCAAGGCAGCATTTCACCCGCGCTTCCGGGTAGATGCCAACCGACGCCGCCCGAATTCGGCCCTGTCGTGCACAGCATTGATCCGTCAGCCGTCGGCGCCTGCAGGTTCAGTTGCGTGACGTTGGCGATGTTGGTGACCTCGATCTCCATCTCGCCGTAAACCAGAGCCGTTGCCAAATCGGCGGCGGTGAAGCCCTGGTTGGCGTAGGGGCTGGTCGCCATGGCGAAGAAGTCCCATAACTCGCTGGCGTTGCCGCTGCCCAGCGAGAACGCCAGCACCTGCCGCTGCCCGGCCTGGCCGTTCGACCATGGACTTTCGATGGACTGGCCGACCGTGCCGCTGGCCGAACCGCCGATGCGGTACAATGTGTACCCATTGGCAATGCCGCCGGAGAACGTGATGCCGGTCGCGGGATTGCTGTAGCCACCGCTGCCGCTGGCGAATACCGACCGCCGGGCATTGTTGATGAATTTCCATGTCACGCCGCCGTCGGCGATAGAGCCGGACGTACCCGCCGGTCCGCTGCTGGCCGCAGAGATGCCGCCTGCGGTACACAGGTAGACATAGCCAGCGGCGTTGCAGAGCTGGCCGGGCGCATAGGCCGTGCTCGCGGCCCAGGGCAGGCCCTCCAGGCAGTTGCCCCCCGGGTTCAGAACAGGATCGTAGGCATCGTAGCTGCTATAGGGCCGGTATCCATAAACGGGCTCGGTTGGCAGCCAGGCCTGTGCCGCCTGCAGCACCGCCTGTCCAGCATACCACGCGCCGCGTGGCGAAGGGTGACGGCCATCCTGCGTCATCGCGCCGGCCGTGCCGCCCGTGCCCCCAACCGGGTAGTTCAGGGCATTCGTGCCATCGGTATAGTAACTCGACCAGTCCGCCAGCGCGATGTTGTAGCCAAGTGGATTGGCCTGCGCTTCCTTGCGCACATATTGCATGACGAAACGTTGCACGCGGAACAGGGTGGCGGTTTGAGCCATGGTCAGGCCGGTGCTGGGCGTCGGCGGAGCGGCAATCACCTTCTTGCCGGCGTTCAGCAAGGTTTCGTAGCAGGTGCGCAGGTTGGCAACGGTGGTCGCATACGGAACGTTGTTCAATATGTCGTTGATGCCGCCATGCACCACCACGATATCCACTGGCGATGCGACCACATCCGGCAGGCTTGCCGCCATGCCGGCTGTGTGGCACCCCGAGGTCGCGAACACGCCCGTGCCGGACGCCGCGATTGAGAGTACCGCACCCGATCCCGTCGGGTCGGACAGGACGTAGTTGTACGATCCCGCCGAGTTATAACCGGGGCTCTGGACCGTGACGCCGGTGATATGCCCTGCTCCATCGGTCTGCACCGTGCCCGTAGCGCCCGCGCCGAATGTAATCGTTGGGCTGCTGTAATTCTGCCCTGCGGTGACCACGTAGACCATGGAAATGCCCAGCCACGTGCCGCCTCTTCCGGCGCTGAGATCCCAGACCAGCCGCCCGTTCGAGAATGCTTCGGCCCAGAACAGATAGCACGTGCCGCTCTTGTTGATGTTGGGCAGCAAGGGCTGCCAGGTGACGCCGCCGTCCGTCTGATTGTAGGCGTTACCGATCGGCCCGGTGCCGGTTCCCGATGTGCCGGCGGCAGACGCCTGGAAACTGTAGCCGCCGTTCTGGACGACAAAGTTCAGAGGGTAGGGGTTCGAAGCTTTCCATTGCGGGATGGAGGCGCTCGGCACGTTTACCGGAGCGTAGGTCGACTGGGCCGATATGCTGTCGCCCAGAGCCGTGATCGTGATGGCGGATGAACGCGGGAAATTCTGTGTCGCAAGCGACCCAAGGCCCAGCGATTGGCGTGCCGCGGCCGGGTTGGAGAGATCGGACAGGTTGGCGCTGCGCTTCAACAACCCGATCAGCGAGGGAAACGAGGGCATGGGTCAGCCCTCCCAGACGGTAAGGTTGGCCGAGGTGCCGCCTGAAAGATAAGCCCAGAACGCATTTCCCGGGATAGCGCCCGCGTTGTCCCAGAACTCGCTGGACGCGGCGATCGACATGTATCCGGTGGCCGGTACGGTGCCGCCGATCTGCGGCGCGATCATGATGGTGTTGGTACCATCGAGATCGAAGAATTTCAGGTAGCTCCGGTTATCGCCTGCAACGCGGGCTGCCAGGACAAGCTGTGGCGAGGCCGCTGAAGTGGCGGTCACGGCAACGGTCAGGGATTGGCGAAGCGTAATTTCGAGCGGCATTCAACCTCCATGAAAAAATCGCCCGAAGGCGGCGATGAACTAAGGGAAAATGTGAGATCAGCCCGGAGGCTGATGGACGGGCACAAAGGGTGATTCCACCCGAAGGGGAAAGACAGTCTGCATGAAGTTGCATGAGAACTGCCATTCCGCCTTGTAGATGAAATCGTCTTGCAGGTAGGGCGGTACCTCCAGCGGAATGGTCCAGCGAATGATCGAGTCGGCGGGCGACGCGGGATCCCGGAAGTTTTCCGGCGGCAAAACGACTTCCGGCAAGGATACGACCACCCCGTCGCGCAGCCAACCGGCGCGCACACCTGGGCAATAACGATGTTTCAACGCCTCCCATTCAACCAGGGCGATGCGGGTCTGGCGATCGAACGATACCACTCGTGCGCTGATGACGTCGATCGGGGGAGATGTGTCAAAGAAAGCGCACCATGCCGACGCAATGGTCAGGCAGTAGAACAGAATGGCGAGCGCGGTCACCGCGTAGTTCGTGATCCGGCTCATACGTGGCCCTTCAGAACGGAATTGACGATCGCGGTCACGACGGCGACCAGCATCAGGCTGGCCATCCCATAGACCAGGCGCATCACCGGCCTGAATTCGTGGCGGCACACGTATTCCGCCTTTAGCTCGGTTTCCACGTCGTCGAGTTTCTTGTTGTGTGCCCTGACCCTCTCCGCCAGCAGGGCGATCGATACCCTGACGGCAGGCAGATCGAATTCTTTCCCTGACAACGGCAAGGAAAAGATGTCGTTGTCCTCTTCGCCATCCATGGGGCTTTCTTCTGTTACGAGGGGGCGGCGGGCGGCGTCGCGGCCTGCAGCACGGGATTGCCGCTGCCGTCGCTGCCGATGACCTGCGTGCTCGACTGCCCCGAAAGCAGCGCCTGGTAGGTGACAGCCGTCACCACCACCACATCCGGGGGCATGGCGGATACCCCCATTACGTCCGACGTGTAGAAGCCAGGCTTCGATTTCGACCAATAGATCGTCGTCATGTTAGTATCCTATCGCGAGAATTGAGATCTGCGCGCCCGAGGACCCGCCGTTGTAGACGGTTACGGCGTTGCTGGTCCAACCGTAGACATTGGCGCCTCCCGCGGTGGCATTGCCGATGTAGCGGCACGCGACGGCGAACAGGCAGGCATTCGGGAAACTGGTTGGCCAGTAAACGGACGCGCCGCTGGCCGCGTTGATTACGCCCGTGGTTTCCCACTGGACCATGAACCCGTCCATGCCGTTGCGGCGATAGCCGTTGCCGCCCAATGAGTCGGTGAAAAAATTCGCCAGCGCGGTGGCGCCCGTGCCGCCGTTGACCTGTCCCAGCACGGACGCGCCGAAGAGGTTCGCCAAGGCCTGCTGCGCCGTTGTAGCCCCCGTGCCGCCGCCCCCGATGGCAAGCGTGCCGGACAGCGCACTGGCAACGGTGGCGCTGGCGGCGATCGTGGCCGACGCTGCGGACGCCGCCAAGGCGACCGTGAACAGGTGGTTTGTTTCGTCGAACGATCCCACTGTTTCCCAGGCCGTGTTGTCCTGGCTGCGGATCTTCAGCAGGTTGTTGCCGGTGTCGTGCCAAAGCTGCCCGACCTCCGGGACGGCGGGGGCGGACGCGCCCGATGCCAGGGTATTCAGCGTATCGAGCGCGGCGTTCAGACCCTGCACGAGCGAAAGCCCGCTCAGCGTGCCGCTCGTCGGCTCCGCCAGCGTGTTCTGGGACATGTCGTTTCCTCTGGTTGGAGATTGTCGGGATCAGTAGCCCTGGGCGATCCAGTCAATGGTGCGGGCTACTCCCGCGCCGTTATTCAAGATCGTGACCGTGAACCCGGTCGCTGTTTTGTTGATGTGAGCGACATCGCCGGCTTCACCGTCCAGGATGGTGACCTGCACATTGGGTGCGACGTTGAACGGCGGCGTATAGACGATGGTGGCGCCCCCTGCGGACACGGCGTAGTTCGTGCCGCTGGCAGCCCGGTCGGGCACATCGGTCGTGACCGTAAGGTTTGTCACCACGCAGTTGATAGTCGGATCGCTGGTCGCCAGCACCAGCCGGAACCGGAAATACTGGCCGAGGTAATGGGCAGGCGCGAAGTTTTGCCACGCGGCAAAGGTCCCGTCGGCTTGCGCCACGGCGATTTGCGGCATCAGGGTTACAACGGGTCCGTTGGCATTTTCCAGCAGGTCGCTATCGGCCAAAACGTTCGCGACCGTAAAGATATTGTCATAGATCGACTGTGCCGTGGCCGCGTACGCGATCGAGATTTGGGCATCCAGCACGCTCTGCGCGTTCACCGTTACGCTGCTGGTATAGGTTCCCGCCAACCGCCAGCCGCCATAGTTCAGCACGCTGGCTTCTGCCAGCAATGCGGGGTCACCCAGGATGTTTCCCGCCGCATCGAGCTGCAGGTTTCCCGCAACCGGGACCGTGCCCTGGCATGCCCCGGTCCATCCGTTCGCGCCCTCGCTGAAGCTGACCAGCAGGTTGCGGATAATGGCGGCGCCCTGTACCGAGATGCTGGTTGGAGGACCGTAAACCACATATCCCGTTGGGGCTAGGTAGCGTGCCGCGATCCAGTAGGTGCCGGGTGAACTGATGGCGAAGCCGCTGTCCAGCACCTGCCCGATCACGATGGCGGCACCCCAGTTGATGCCGAGGCGGATTTCGTAGCCCGGCGTGCGCGGATCGTCGACAGGCGTCCACACCAGGGTTTCAAAATTGTCTGCATAGACGGTCCCGAAGCCGGTCACTGCCGGAAAGGGTTCGGTATAGGCCCGTCCCTGGAAAGTATAGGCGTAGGGCTCGACCTCTGAAAGGCTGGGTTGGCCCCCACCATACGCGTTGCGGTTCAGCAGCTTGATGTAGAGTGTTCTGCCGATAAGTCCGGGCTGCACGACCAGCTGAACCAGGGCGTTGTCGCAGCGCACGAACAATG
This sequence comes from uncultured Rhodospirillales bacterium, assembly GCA_937873165.1. Lineage (GTDB taxonomy): Bacteria > Pseudomonadota > Alphaproteobacteria > CALMVH01 > CALMVH01 > CALMVH01. The sequence goes on along the minus strand of CALMVH010000153.1, from coordinate 481 downwards.
TCTCGGCCGCATGCGCCAGAGGGGCTGTTCCGAACTGCCCCCGATTCAGGGTGGATACTTGATAGTGCAGCGCCCCTGTCAGCACCGTTGCCCCGTATGACAGGAACTCGCCGTCTACGTAGCAAAGCGACGTATTGGTTTCGGCGGCGGCAAGGCCGGGAGAAACCGCAAGCGCACCCTGCGACAACGTGAGATCCACGCCAAAGCTGTCGGCGAGGTCGAGACCTGGCTGCGACGACGTCAATCCAGTGTAAACATAGCCATACCGTGCACTTTGCGTCACGCTGGCGGACTTCGCATAGTTCGTGCCGTCCTGGCTGATCCAGACATCGGCACCCGACCATGCGCCGGCGGGACCGGCCACGGCCATCCATATCTCCAGCGCGCCCGCGGTCAGCTGGAAGGTCGGCTCGATGAAGACAGGCGCATAGCTGGCAGGAGCCGGCGCGTTGTAGTTGGGCTGGAACCCTCCCCCCTGTTC
>CALMVH010000152.1 GCA_937873165.1 uncultured Rhodospirillales bacterium | reverse complement strand
GCCAAGATCGGCACCACGGGGCGCGGCATCGGCCCCGCCTATGAAGACAAGGTTGCCAGACGTGCGATCCGCGTATGCGACCTAGCCGACCCGAAGGTTCTCCAGGACAAAGTCGCGGAGCTTCTGGTTCATCACAACGCCCTGTTGCGCGGCTTCGACGCGCCGGAAATCGACGCCACCGACCTGATGGCGCAGCTTGCCGAAATCGCGCCGCAGATCCTGCCTTACGCGACGGTGGTCTGGGAAGTGCTGGAGGCTGCCCGGATGGGGGGCAAGCGCATCCTGTTCGAAGGCGCGCAGGGCACGATGCTGGATGTCGATCACGGCACCTATCCCTTTGTGACCTCATCGAACACGGTGGCGGGGCAGGCGGCGACGGGCTCGGGCGTAGGCCCGTCGGGCGCCGGGTTCATCCTCGGCATCTGCAAGGCTTATACCACACGCGTCGGGTCAGGCCCTTTCCCGACCGAAGACATGGGCGAGGTCGGCGAGTACCTCGGATCGCGCGGCAAGGAGTTCGGCGTCGTGACCGGGCGCAAGCGCCGCTGCGGCTGGTTCGACGCCGTGATGGTGCGCCAGGCCGTCAAGGTCAGCGGCGTCGACGGCATCGCCCTGACCAAACTGGACGTGCTGGATGGCCTCAAATCGCTGCAAGTTTGCACGGGGTACCGCCTGCGGGGCGAAACGATCAAGCACCTGCCCGCAGGGCAAACCGCGCAGGCGGAGGTCGAGCCGATCTACGAAACCCTTGACGGTTGGCAGGACAACACGCGCGGCGCACGGTCGTGGGGCCAGTTGCCTGCCAGCGCCATCAAGTACATCCGGCGCCTGGAGGAACTGATCGAAGCTCCCGTGACGCTGCTGTCGACCAGCCCCGAGCGCGACGATACAATCCTGGTGCATGACCCCTTTCGATGACAATTCGCTGCGGCAGAGCGGTCAACAACCATTAACCATCGCTTCACGGGCCGGTGATACACCGGTAGCGTGAGCCAGCCTGAAGACAGACCGAAGCCCCTTGCAAAGCTGCGGGATGATTACGTCATATCGTCCGCGTCCCTGCCGGTGCCGGTGGGCAGCCGCGGCGAAGCGTGGAAAGTTTTCCAGGAAAGCAGCAACAGTATACCCGACCTTTTCGCGCTAACCGGAACCTCCGTCGGTTGTTACCGCATCGATGCCATCGAAACGACGCGCAAGCTTGCCAATAGCGGATTGTTCGCGCCGCTGGACTGGGGAGTCGTGGACTGGCCAGGCAAGGAACAGCGCGTCGCTCTGATCTTTCCCAAGCTTCCCGGTACCCCGCTTGCGCAGAAACGCCGCTACAGCGACCAAGATATTGTTGGAACGATCCTGCCTCCCATGGTTGCCATGCTTCGCGCCTTTGCCGAGGCTGGATTTGCCCATGGCGGTCTGGGTCCGGCCACGATCTATGCCGGGTCCAGCGGCGAACTTACGGCGGGTGAATGCATAAGCGCGCCGCCATCTGCCCTGCAACCGGCCTGGCTGCAAACCATCGAGCGCGGCATGGCGTCTCCGTTCGGCCGGGGAGCGGCCCAGATCGAGGACGATATCTATGCGGTCGGCGCGACGCTCGCCAGCCTGTCGCTCGGCTCCCTTTCGATTGTCGAACTGCCGGATGCCGAGGTTATCGCGCTGAAGATCGAACGCGGCAGTGCGGGCGCGATTACCGGCCGGCAGCAGTTGAGCGGCGGCTTGGGGGAGCTGATCCGCGGCATGCTCGACGACGATCCCGAACAACGCTGGTCGCTTCATACCATACAGCACTGGATTGCCGGCCGCCGCACGATCGGACATCAGGCATGGGCCCGCCAGAAGCCCTCGCGTGGGCTGGTGGTGAACGGAACCGAGTATTTCGACGTGCGCAGCCTGGCGGAGGCGTTCAGCAAGTACCCGGCGGATGCCATGAAGCTGATTGCAAACGACGAGCTGATCAAGTGGGTCAAGCGCACGTTGAAAGATCCCGCCTTGGTGTCGCGGATCGTCAACGCGGTCAACATGCCGATCCTGAAAAGCCGCAGCAGTACCGAGGCATTGCTGATTGCCAGGATAACCATCGCCATGCATCCGGCCGGGCCGATCCGGTATCTGGGACTGTCGGTCATGCCCTCCGGCATTGGGACCCAGCTGCAGAAAGCGATGGCCGCGGGGGAAAGCCCGCAATCGCTGGCAGAGGTGATTTCATGCCAGCTGCCCAAATACTGGTTCAACCTGCAATCCGCCTTGGCAAACGACAACCTGACGCAGATGAAAAAGCTGGATCAGGCGAAAATTTACTTGGACAAGGCAGGCAGCGGCCTTGGCCTGGAACGGTGCCTGTACGAGCTGGCCCCGTCCTCGCCCTTGCTGGCGCAGGAGCTGACATCCAAGTTTATCTTCGAGTCCCACGCCCTGTTGCAGGGTCTGGAAGCGCTTTCTGAACGCAACGACAAGCCCGCCTTTCCCCTCAGCCGTCATGTCGCGGCCTTCCTGTTGGCGCGCGACACTCAGAACACCCGCGCTTTCGGCCGGTTCATCGCGGCCCGCGACCCTGCGGAAGTTGCGTTGGGCTCCCTCCATGGTCTTGCCGGCCTGCAAACCCGGTTCGGGCCCGAAAAACTACCCGGCCTTGCCCGGTGGCTGGAAGTCGCCGTGCAGCCGTACATCGCGCGCTTTCACAATCGTGACACACGCGAAATTCTGCGCACCGACCTGCAGAAAGCGGCGGGTACGGGAAATCTGCAGGCCATGCTGAACCTGGTGGAAAACGCGGCCATGATGCATCGCGACAAGGACGGGTTTTTTCAGGCTACGCTCGAATACGAACGCCTTGAGTTCCAGGCGAAGGGTCTTCGCGACCAGCTGACTCCCGGTGCCTTGCTGCATTCGGAGGCTGGCAAGGACGTCGGCACCATCGTGGCAGGTATCCTTTCGACGGCGATTGCCGCAGGCATATTGCTGCTGCAATGGAAAGGCGCCTGATGAGTGCGCGCGCGGCTCCGGTGCCCCGCCGCAAGTCCCGCTTGCGCGCTGTGCACTTGGTCAGTCTGACTTTGATGCTGGTGTTTTCCGTCATGTTCTGGCCAACAGCCGTTGTTCTGGCGGTCGGCATGCTTCCCGCCGCCGCCGCCTATGTCTTCGATCAGGACAGCAAGCGTGCGACGACCATGACGGTTGCCCTGATGAATGCATCCGGCACACTGCCCTTCATCATCGAGTTATGGACAAAGGGACAAACCCTGGATCACGCCATGGCGCTGGTGCGCGAGCCTGTGACATGGCTGGTGATGTACGGGGCTGCCGGTATCGGATGGCTGATCTGCTTTATCGTGCCGCATGCCGTTCAGCTGGTGTTGGCGCAACGCACCCGCATGCAGATCACGGATATCGAGAACCGGCAGGCGGAGCTAAGGCAGGTATGGGGCGAGGATGTCAGGCAGAGGACAGCTTCTCCCTGACGCTCGCGTTGCGGATGGCCTTTTGCAGCTTCTCAAACGCGCGTACCTCGATCTGGCGAACACGCTCGCGGCTGATCCCGTACTGCTGGCTCAAATCCTCCAGCGTCATCGGCTCGTCCTGCAAGCGGCGCGACACGAGGATCTTTCGCTCCCGCTCGTTCAAACCGGTCATCGCATCCCGCAGCAGCAGCTTGCGGCGTTGCGACTCCTCGCGTTCCGCGAACGCGATTTCCTGGTTATCCGTCTCATCGACCAGCCAGTCCTGCCATTCACCCTCCGCATCCGTCCTCAACGGGGCATTCAGCGAACGGTCGCTGCCCGACAGGCGCCGGTTCATCGCGGTGACTTCTTCTTCCGACACATCCAGGGTCGTCGCGATCTTTTCCAGGTTCTCAGGCGACAGATCGCCTTCCTCGATGGCATGAAGCTGGCTTTTGACGCGGCGCAGGTTGAAGAACAATTTCTTCTGCGCTGCCGTTGTGCCTAGCTTTACCAGCGACCACGAGTGCAGAATGTACTCCTGGATGGAGGCGCGTATCCACCACATCGCGTATGTCGCCAGGCGGAACCCGCGGTCCGGATCGAACCGCTTGACCGCCTGCATCATGCCCACATTGCCTTCCGAGATCAGCTCGCCGATCGGCAGTCCGTAGCCGCGGTATCCCATGGCAATCTTGGCGACCAGGCGCAGATGGCTGGTGACCAGCCGGTGCGCGGCCGCCATGTCGCCATCGTCCTTCCACGCCTTGCCCAGGGTATATTCCTCTTCCTGCGTCAGCAGTGTAAATTTACGAATTTCTTGGAGGTAACGGGCGAGATTGGTCTCCGCATTTATGGTGGGCAGTCCAGATATGCTAGCCATTGAAACCCTTCCTAATCTCGACATGCACAGCCTGTCGTTCTTAACGACATGAACCGGGATTGTGTTCTGGGCCGCGTCGAATAAGTGCAGCCATATCGAACGGCAGATCGCTTGCGAAACGCAGTCTAGCCCCTGTCGAGGGATGGATAAAGCCGATTTCCGCGGCATGCAGCGCTTGTCTGCTGAAAGCCGCCAGCACGGGATCGCTGCGTTGACCGCCGCGTACCACGCGCCCACCGTAGAGAGGATCGCCGATCAGCGGATGCCCGATATGCGCCATATGGACCCGGATCTGGTGCGTGCGCCCGGTCAGCAGCGTGCATTGCACCAGGCTGGCGTGCAACCCCACCGGCTGGATGAAGGCATAGTCGGTGACCGCTTGCCTGCCGCCTGCCACCACCGCGATCTTTTTGCGATCGTTCGGGCTGCGCGCCAGGGCAGCCTCGATGCGCCCGGCGGCCTCTGTACGCCCCCACGCGACCGCCAGGTACCTGCGCGACAGCGTCCGGTCCGCAAGCTGCGCTGAAAGCCCCGCATGCGCCCGATCGTTTTTTGCCGCCACCATCAGCCCGCTGGTGTCCTTGTCCAAGCGGTGCACGATACCAGGGCGGCGCACGCCCCCGATGCCGGACAGGCTTTGGCCACAATGCGCGATCAGGGCATTCACCAGCGTGTGCTGAGCATGGCCCGGGGCTGGGTGAACGGTCATTCCGGCGGCCTTGTCGATCACCAGCAAGTCGTCGTCCTCGAAAACGATCGACAGCGGCAGGTTTTCGCCCCGGGGCACCGCATCCACGGCAGGCGGCACGGATATGACATAGGTCTGTCCGGCCAGGACTTTGCGCGATGCGTCAGTGCAGGCAACGCCGTCCTGCGTGACATGCCCCTCCGACAACAGGCTTTGCACCCGGCTGCGCGACAGACCTTCGGCCAGCGCGGCCAACGCCTTGTCCAGCCGCGCGCCGTGCAGTCCTTCCTCGACCAGGACCGTATAGGAGCCCGGCATGGCTTCATCCTGGAGAATGTCCGGCATACCCGCTGTTTCGCATTTTTATGCCCGGCTGTACATCGCAGGCATTGCAATGCAGCCCGGGAGCCTGTACTACGCCCGATACCAACGGTCCCCATCGTCTAGAGGCCTAGGACATCGCCCTCTCACGGCGGTAACAGGGGTTCAAATCCCCTTGGGGACGCCAAGGATTCCAATGGGTTACCTGCTTCGCCACGTCCGCTTCCCACAATCTTCCCACAAAGCGTATTTCGGACTTAAGCTATGATGCGGACTGCTCGCTTTGCCGAAGCTCCTCACGATCCTGTCAGT
>CALMVH010000151.1 GCA_937873165.1 uncultured Rhodospirillales bacterium | reverse complement strand
GTCAGCGCCTGGCTGATGGTCAGGCCGCCGACGATGCCGATGCCCAGCGGCCGGCGCAGTTCCGACCCGGTGCCGGTTCCCAGCATCAGGGGCAACGCGCCCAGCAAGGCCGCCAGCGTCGTCATCATGATCGGCCGGAAGCGCAGCAGGCAGGCCTGGAAGATTGCTTCGCGCGGCTCCTTGCCCTGATGGCGCTCGGCTTCAAGCGCGAAGTCGATCATCATGATCGCATTCTTTTTCACAATGCCGATCAGCAGGATGATGCCAATGATCGCGATGATGTCCAGGTCGTGGCCGGTGATCAGCAGGAACAGCAGCGCCCCAACGCCCGCCGAGGGCAGCGTGGACAGGATGGTAATCGGGTGGATGAAGCTTTCGTACAGAACGCCCAGGATGATGTACATCGTGACGATGGCGGCGAGGATCAGCAGCAATTCGTTGGATAGCGACTTCTGGAATGCCAGTGCCGCGCCCTGGAACCGGGTCATGACGCCGCGGGGCAGGGCGATGTCGCTTTCCGCTGCCTCGATCGCCTTGACGGCAGCCCCGAGCGATGCGCCCGGCGCGAGATTGAACGAGACGGTCGCCGAGGGGAACTGGCCCAAGTGGTTGACCTCCAGAGGGCTTGGCATCTGGCGGATGGTTGCCAGGGTGGAAAGCCTGACTTGGCCGGATCCTGCCGAGGGCAGGTAGACGGAATCCAGCGTTTGCTGCGCCGGATTGACGTTCAAGATCACCCGGTACTGGTTTGACTGGGTAAAGATCGTCGACACGATGCGCTGTCCGAACGCGTCGTAAAGCGCGTTGTCGATGGTCGCAAGGGTGATGCCGAACCGTCCGGCGGTCGAACGGTCCACTTCGATGTACGAGGACAGGCCCTGCTCCTGCAGGTTGTTGCCGATGTCCTCGATATCGGGAATGTCCTTCAGCCGGGCCGTCAGCTTCGGCAGCCACGCGGCCAGTTCCGCCGGATCGGCATCTTCCAGGATGAACTGGTACTGCGTCTTGCTGACCGTGGCGTCGATCGACAGATCCTGCACGGGTTGCATGTACAGAGCGATACCGGCGACGTCGCCTGTTTCGCGCGTCAGGTCGCGGATAATGGCGCTGGCAGTTTTGCTGCGATCGGCCAGCGGCTTCAGGTTGATCAGGAAACGGCCGGTGTTCAGCGTATTGTTGGTGCCATCCACGCCGATGAACGACGACAGGCTTTCCACACCGGGATCTTTCAGGATCGCAGCCCCCAGCGCCTGTTGACGCTCCGCCATCGCAGCGTACGAGATCGAAGGCTGTGCTTCGGAAATGCCCTGGATCAGGCCTGTGTCCTGTACCGGAAAGAATCCTTTGGGGATCACGATATACAGCACAACTGTCAGCGTTACGGTTGCCAGGACCACCAGCAGCGTCAGGGGCTGGTGGTCCAGCACCACGTTCAGGATGCGGCCATAGCCTTCGATTACGTCGTCGAAAAACTTCTGCGTGCGGCGGTGGAAACCGCTCTCGTGACGCTCGTCGGTCTGGTGCAGCAGCTTCGCGCACAACATGGGCACCAGGGTCAGCGATACCGCCGCCGAGATCAGGATGGTCACCGCCAGCGTCACGGCGAATTCCCGGAACAGCCGTCCGACGACGTCGCCCATGAACAGCAGGGGGATCAGCACCGCGATCAGCGAGATGGTCAGCGACACGATGGTGAAGCCGATCTGCGCCGAGCCTTTCAGCGCCGCCTGCAAGGGCGCTTCGCCTTCCTCGATGTAGCGGCTGATGTTTTCGATCATCACGATCGCATCGTCGACCACGAATCCCGTCGCAATGGTCAGCGCCATTAGCGAGAGGTTGTTCAGGCTGTACCCCATCAGGTACATGATCGCGAACGTGCCGACGATCGACAGCGGCACCGACAGGCTGGGGATCAGCGTCGCGGGAAAGCTGCGCAGGAAGGTGTAGATGACCAGCACGACCAGCGCGATGGACAGCGTCAGCTCGAACTCGACATCCGCGACCGAGGCCCTGATGGTGGTCGTGCGGTCGGTCAGGACCGCGACCTTGATCGAGGCCGGAAGAGACGATTCGAGATCGGGGAGTATCTTCTGGATGGCGTCAACAACGCCGATTACATTCGCGCCCGGCTGCCGCTGCACGTTCAGGATGACCGAAGCGGTTGTATTCGCCCACGCGCCCAGATTGGCGTTCTCCGAACCGTCCGTCACGGTTGCGATGTCGGTCAGGCGGACCGGCCGCCCGTTATTGTAGGCCACGATCAGATCGCGGTAGCCGGCCGCGCTCTGGATCTGGTCGTTGGCGTTGACCGTATACGATCGCGTCGGTCCGTCAAAGCTGCCCTTCGGAATGTTGACGTTGGCGTTGGATACGGTGGTGCGCAGGTCGTCGATGTTCAGGCCATAGGCGGCAAGCGCCACCGGATTGGCCTCCACGCGCACCGCCGGCCTGTGTCCTCCGCTGATGCTGACCAGCCCGACGCCGGCTTCCTGCGAAATTTTCGACGCGATGCGCGTGTCGGCGAGATCCTCGACCTGCGTAAGGGGCATGGTATCCGAGGAAATCGCCAGCGTCAGAACGGGGGCATCGGCCGGGTTGACCTTGGCGTAGACCGGCGGCGCGGGCAGGTCGGACGGCAGCAGGTTCCCCGCTGCGTTGATCGCCGCCTGCACTTCCTGTTCCGCGATGTCGATGTTCAGCGACAGGTCGAATTGCAGGGTGATGACCGACGACCCCGCCGAACTGACCGACGACATCTGACTGAGGCCGGGCATTTCGCCGAACTGCCGCTCCAGGGGCGCCGTGACCGACGAGGTCATCACTTCCGGGCTGGCGCCAGGATAGAAAGTCTGGACCTGGATGGTCGGGTAGTCGACCTCCGGCAGCGCGGACAGGGGCAGGAAATGATAGGCCACGATGCCGACCAGCATCACCGCGATCATCAGCAGCGACGTCGCGACCGGGCGCAGGATGAACGGTGTAGAGGGACCCGACCCGGCGCGCTCCGGCATCCTGGAAACATGGCCCTCGGGATCGGGCGCGACCGCATCGGTCATTGCTGCGTCTTGTTCCCGTGATGATGGGGGTGCGGGGCATCCGATCCGGTGGCATTGTCAGCCGCTGGCGCATCCGCCTTCGTGTTCTTCGCGTCCGCAGGCGCGCCGTCCTTCGGCTGTTCGGCGGGGATCGTGATCTTGGCGCCTTCCTTCAGCTTGTCGGTGCCGTCCGTCACGATTTTATCGCCGGGGGCCAGCCCGTCCAGGATCGCGATATCCTGCCCCTGCGTCGGGCCGGTCTTCACGACGCGCACCGTTACCGTGGCGTTGTCCGGCTTGACTAGGTACACGAAGTTTCCGGGTGCGCCGTGCTGCACGCCCGCGCTGGGAACGATGGTGGCGTCATGCATGGTATCGACCAGCAGCACCGCGTTCACGAACTGGTTCGGAAACAGCATCAAATCCTTGTTGTCGAACAGCGCACGCAGCTTCAGCGTGCCGGTGGTGGTGTCGATCTGGTTATCGATCGTATCCAGCACCCCGGTGGCAAGCTTGGTGGTCTGGCTGCGGTCATAGATGGTGACCGGCAGTTTCGCGCCGGTATGGGTCCGTTTCAGGATTTGCGTGATGTTGTCTTCCGGCAGGACGAAAATGACCGACATCGGCTGAAGCTGCGTGATGACGACAAGGCCGTTGGCATCGCTGGTCTGGACGTAGTTGCCGAGATCCACCTGGCGCAGCCCGACCCGCCCCGTGACGGGCGCGGTGATGTGGCAGTACAACAGGTTCAGCCGGGCTGTATTGACCTGGGCCTCGTCGGTCTTGACCACGCCCTCGTCCTGCTTGACCGTCGCCGCCTGGGTATCGAGCGTCTGCCGTGCGAGCGAGTCCTGGGCAACAAGCGTCTGATAGCGCTTCAGGTCCAGCCGGGCGTCGGTCAGCAGGGCCTGGTCGCGTGCCAGTGCACCCTGGTATTGTTCCAGCTGCGCCTGGTAGGGCCGAGGGTCGATTTGGGCCAGGAAGTCCCCGGCCTTGACCATCTGGCCTTCGGTAAACCCGAGCTGCAGCAACAGTCCCGCGATTTGCGTGTGAACCGTGACAGTGGCAAGCGGGGTCACTGTGCCCAGCGCAGTCAGGGTTACGTCAAGATCGCCCTTGCGCGCGGTTGCGACGCCGACCGGCAGGGCTGCGCCCGCGCCATGATGGCCGTTTTTCTGGCCATTGTCCGCAGGCTTGCGCAGGACAAAGTAGGCTCCGGCCGCAAGCGCGGCGATTACGATCAGCCAGATCAAGCGACCACGCCATTTGCCGCGCGGGCGGGACGGCTCCCCACGGCCCGGGGCCCTGCCGATCAGTGTTCCGTCTTTGTCGCTCATGAGCTCTCGTTAAGGCATTGGACCCGTCAAGGCAATGCAAGCTGCCTCTTGATCCCATGCGCTGTTACGAAATCAGGGCGGCGGATTATGCGGGTACGGCGTCTTTTGTCTTCCGGGAGGACTTCGCTTCCCCGAGTGTTTGCGGGGCAAGCTCGGCGGCCAGCGCATCGCGCAGATCGGCAAGCGGCTTTTCCCAGTTGCCGATCTCGCTCTGGCGGAACAGGCGGGTATGGGGGTACCAGGGCGTATCCTCGCGGTCCAGAAGCCAGCGCCAGTCAGGCACCTTCGGCAACAGGATCCAGGTCGGCTTGCCTAGGATCGAGGCCAGGTGGGCGGTGCCCGTGTCGACGGCGATGACCAGGTCCAGTTCGGAGATCAGGGCGGCCGTATCGGCAAAGTCGCCGATGAACGAACTGGCGTCGTACATGGTATACCCGCGTTCGGCGGCATCGCCGCTGCGCGGGCCGACCTGCAGCGATACCCACGAGATCCCCTGGACCTCGAACAAGGGGGCAAACCGGTCCAGCGATATTGTCCGCTTGGCATCGTCGGAGTAGGCGGGACGTCCCGCCCATACGATCCCGATCTTGCGGCCTTTCAGCTCCGACAAGCGCTCGCGCCATGTCGTCTGGTCGGCGGCATCGGGCTTGAGGTACTCCGTTTCGATTGGCAGCTTGTCCACCGCCAACTCGGTGTAGTGCGGCAGGCTCATAAGCGGCACGACGTAGTCGACGGGTATCGGGCTTTCCATCACATGAGGGTTGTCGGTGCGGCCGAAGACCTTGATTCCGCGCGGCTCGTAGCTCTGCTTGAAGAGGCGCAGCAGGACTGTCGGCACTTCGAACAGGACTTCTTCGGCTTTCTCCTGCAGCTTGAACAGCAAGGGCGAGAATTGCATGATATCGCCGAAACCCTGTTCGCCGAAGACCACGATTTTCTTGCCCGCAAGGTCCTCGCCGCGCCAGAAGGCGGTGGGCAGCCGCCGCCAGGGCTCGGGAAACCGGTCCCAGAACCAGCGCCACATGTACTCGTCCCAACCATTTTTGTAGTCGCCCTGGCACAGCAGCGACAGCGACAGGTTCCAGTGGGCGAGCGCCAGCCCGGGCGACAATTTCAACGCCATGCGATAGCTGGCGATCGCAGCCTGATGCTGGTCAAGATCGCTCAGCGTCTTGCCGAGGGTGGTCAGGGCATGCTCCAGCTTTTCCACGGCGCCCGTCGGCATGCCGCGCGCCATGGCGGCGTCGGCCTTGACCGTGCCCGCCTGCAGGAGGTCCGGCATCACGGCATCAAGGAAACTGCGGGCTTCGATCAGCACCAGCGCGTGCAGGGCTACGCCCCGCACCAGCGCGTCCACGGCGTTTACCGGATCGCGCAACAGCGCGAACGCCGTGCCGATGTTGATATAGGCGGCGTACCGGCAGGGATCTTCGGCAAGGATCTGGCGGTAAACGACGATGGCTTCCTGGTGCCGCTCGGCCGTCTGCAACAGCACGCCGAGGTTGATCAGGACGTCGAGCGCTTCGTTGACCCGGCCGATCTGGCGATAGGCATAGGCAAGATTGTGATGGAACAGGGCCTGCTGGTCGTCCAGCCGGATGGCGCGCCGCAGGAACTCGATCGCCTTGCCGTGATCGCCTTGCTGGCCCGAGATGACGCCCAGCTGGTGTAGACACACCGGTACCAGATCCGGCCGGTCCATCAACTCAATATAAGCGGCACGCGCCTGTGTCAGGCGGCCCTCGCGATGGGCTTGCAAACCGGCGGCGAACAGGGGAACCTGCGCCGCGATCAGATCGAGATACTCGTTCATTCCTGCCCCTTGAAGATCATCCGTGTGGATGATCGTATTGTGCGGGAATGGTTAAAGGGCGGTTTACGAAACAGGCCGCGCTGTTAACGCTGACGAGCCTTGAAGCGCGGATTTTCCTTGTTGATCACGTAAACGCGGCCCTTGCGCTTCACGATACGGCAGGCCTTGTGGCGCGCCTTCAGGGTTTTCAGTGAGTTCTTGATCTTCATGTCATTCGTCCCGGAAAAGGCGGATTGTCTACAGGCGGCATGCCGGCGCGTCAACGTGAAAGTTCAGCCGATATGGGTGCTGTTCAGGCATTCCGAAGGTCCAGGCGATTTTCGATAGGTTTCAAGCGCATGTCGGTTTGAGCCTGAAACGTTTCGCGACAGAAATCGTCGCCCGCAAACCGTGAATGTCCTCCCGCAGGCGGATCAGTTGATGGCTATGGTCGTCCAGAATAAGTTTCATTTGAGCAAGGCTCGGTTGAATTTGTTTGAAAATTTCAAGCAGCAGCTCACTTGGAAGTTTGACCATGATCGATATCCGCCAACTCCATCTATCCACACCAGGATAGCTGATTGCGCCACAGCCAGCCTTAACGGAAGGCGACGCCGGTGATCTCATAGGCCTTGCTGCCGCCGGGGGTGGTGACCTCCACAGAGTCGCCGCTGCGCTTGCCGATCAAGGCCCGCGCCAGGGGGGCCGTGATCGAGATAAAGCCCTGGTTCACATCGGCCTCGTGCTGGCCCACGATCTGGTAGGTGTTCTCTTCCTCGGTATCTTCGTCGATCAGCGTGACCCATGCGCCGAACTTCACGAGGTCGCCCGACAGCTTCGACACGTCGATCACTTCCGCGCGGCTGATCTTGTCCTCGATCTCCATGACGCGGCCCTCGATAAAGCTCTGCTTTTCGCGGGCGGAGTGATATTCCGCGTTCTCCGAAAGGTCGCCATGGTCGCGGGCTTCCGCGATCATGCGGATCACGTTGGGACGTTCGACCGATTTCAGATGCTTCAATTCTTCCTGCAGCTTGTCGAACCCGCCGGCCGTCATCGGCACTTTTTCCATCATCGATCCTTAATACCAAACACTCAGTAAGCGCCGTGCAGATAAGTCTGCAAAGGCGAAACTTCAAGCGTGTGCTGTCGTAATGCCTCGATCGCTTCAACGGCGGCACGCGCCCCGGAAACAGTCGTATAATACGGTATGCTATTCATAAGCGCAGTCCGGCGCAAGCTTTGGCTATCGGCGATTGCGCGGGTACTCGCCGCCGTGTTGATCACCAACTGGATCTCGCCGTTGATCATGGCGTCCACGATGTGGGGCGAGCCCTGCAAGACCTTGTTGATGCGCACGGCATCCAGCCCGCAATCGCGCAAGTACGCCGCCGTGCCGCTGGTCGCGACCAGCACAAAGCCCATCTCCGCCAGCCGCCGGGCAATCGGCAGGAGGATGGGCTTGTCCGTATCGCGCACCGACACGAACACCTGGCCGTTGTCGGGCAGCTTCACGCCGGCTCCCAGCTGCGCCTTGGCAAAGGCGGCCGGGAAGCTGCGCGCCAGTCCCATGACTTCGCCAGTGGAACGCATCTCGGGCCCCAGGATCACGTCCACGCCGGGAAAGCGGGCAAAGGGGAAGACCGATTCCTTGACCGCCGTGTGCGTGGCCGGCATGCCGGACAGGGTGAATGTCGACAAGGCCTCGCCCGCCATGATGCGGGCCGCGATCTTTGCCACGGGAATGCCCGTGGCCTTGGCGACGAACGGCACGGTGCGGGAGGCGCGGGGATTTACCTCCAGCACGTAGATATCGTTGTCCTTGATCGCAAACTGCACGTTCATCAGCCCGACGACGTGCAGGGCCCGGGCCAGCGCCTCCGCTTGTTGTCCCAGCGCCCCGACGATATCGGGCGTCAGCGAATAAGGCGGCAGGGCGCAGGCGCTGTCGCCGGAATGAATGCCCGCTTCCTCGATGTGCTCCATGATGCCGGCGATGTAGACCGTGTTGCCATCGGCCAGCACGTCCACATCCACCTCAATGGCATTCTGCAGGTAGGAGTCGATCAGGACCGGATCGCCATCCGATACCTTCACCGCCTGGTCGATGTAGCGTTCCAGATTGGCACGGTCATGCACGATTTCCATGGCCCGGCCCCCCAGAACGTAGGAAGGGCGTATCACCACGGGGTACCCGACGGTTTCGGCCACGTCGATCGCCTGCTCCTTCGACCGTGCCAGGCCATTCCTCGGCTGTAGCAGGCGGAGATCGTGCAGCAGGTGCTGGAAGCGTTCGCGGTCTTCCGCCAGGTCGATGGCATCCGGGCTGGTGCCGAGGATGGGGATGCCCGCCTGCTCCAGCGCGTGCGCCAGCTTCAGCGGCGTCTGCCCGCCCAGTTGCACGATCACGCCCTCAAGGGTGCCGTTCTGCTGTTCGGCCCGTAAGATATCCAGCACCGTCTCGGCGGTCAGCGGTTCGAAATACAGCCGGTCGGAGGTATCGTAGTCGGTGGAAACGGTTTCGGGGTTGCAGTTGACCATGATGGTCTCGAACCCGGCTTCCTTCAGCGCGTAGGCGGCATGGACGCAGCAATAGTCGAACTCGATGCCCTGGCCGATGCGGTTCGGCCCGCCGCCCAGGATGGCGACCTTGCGCCGGGCGGTCGGCTGCGCCTCGTCCTCGTCGCCGTTGTAGGTCGAATACATGTATGGCGTGTCGGAAGCGAACTCCGCCGCGCAGGTGTCGATGCGCTTGTACACCGGGCGCACGGCCCCGCGCCGGGTTGTCACCTCGGCAACGGGGGTCCCGGTCAGTTGCCCCAGCCGCGCGTCGGAAAATCCCATGCCCTTCAGCCGTTTCCAGGCCTGCGGCGTTTGCGGCAGGCCATCGGCGCGTACCCGGGCTTCTTCCCGCACCAGCGCCTCGATCTGGCGCAGGAACCAGGGATCGTATTTCGTCAGGTCGTGGATTTCCTCCACCGTGAAGCCCTGCCGCATGGCCTGGGCGGTCATCAGCAGCCGGTCGGGGGTCGGTCGCGACAGCGCGGCCTCGACCGCCTCGCGTCCCTCGCCGAGGTCAATCTCGTCGAAGCCGGTCAGACCGGTCTCCAGGCTGCGCAGCGCCTTCTGCATCGATTCCGCGAAGGTGCGGCCGATGGCCATGACCTCGCCTACCGATTTCATCGCGGTCGTCAGGGTGGCCGGGCTGTTCGGGAATTTCTCGAAGGCGAAGCGCGGGATCTTCGTCACGACATAATCGATGGCGGGCTCGAACGAGGCGGGCGTCGACTTCGTGATGTCGTTCTGGACCTCGTCCAGCGTGTATCCCACCGCCAGCTTGGCCGCGACCTTTGCGATGGGAAAACCCGTCGCTTTCGACGCCAGCGCCGAGGATCGCGACACGCGCGGGTTCATCTCGA
This sequence comes from uncultured Rhodospirillales bacterium, assembly GCA_937873165.1. Classification (GTDB taxonomy): domain Bacteria; phylum Pseudomonadota; class Alphaproteobacteria; order CALMVH01; family CALMVH01; genus CALMVH01. The sequence continues at coordinate 1,612 of CALMVH010000151.1, read as the reverse complement.
TCACCACCATGCGGCCGGTCGCGGGATCGACGCCGAACTGCACGTTCGATCCGCCGGTATCGACGCCGATCTCGCGCAGCACCGCAATCGAGGCGTCGCGCATGATCTGGTATTCCTTGTCGGTCAGCGTCAGCGCCGGGGCTACCGTGATGGAATCGCCTGTATGCACCCCCATCGGGTCGATGTTCTCGATGGCGCAGACGATGATGCAGTTGTCGGCGCGGTCGCGCACGACCTCCATCTCGTATTCCTTCCAGCCCAGCACCGACTCTTCGACAAGGATCTCGTGCATGGGGGAGGCGGCGAGGCCCGAGCGGATGATCTCCTCGAACTGGGGGCGGTTGTACGCGATGCCGCCACCCGTGCCGCCCAGCGTAAAGGACGGGCGGATGATGGCCGGCAGTCCGATATCGGGCAGCGCGGCCAGCGCTTCGTCCACAGTGCGGGCCACAACGCTGCGTGGGGATTCGAGGCCGATGCGGTCCATGGCTTCGCGGAACAGCTTGCGGTCCTCCGCCATCTCGATCGATTGGCGGTTGGCGCCGATCAGCTCGATGCCCAGGCGCTCGAGGGTGCCGTTCTCCGCCAAGGCCATGGCCGTATTCAGCGCCGTCTGCCCGCCCATGGTCGGCAGCAGCGCATCCGGGCGTTCGATCTCCAGGATGCGGGCGACGAAATCCGGCGTGATCGGCTCGATATACGTCGCATCCGCCAGGTTCGGGTCTGTCATGATGGTGGCGGGGTTCGAGTTGATCAGGATCACCCGGTACCCTTCGGCCTTCAGCGCCTTGCAGGCCTGCACGCCGGAATAGTCGAACTCGCACGCCTGCCCGATAACGATCGGCCCCGCCCCGATGATGGCGATGGTGGAAAGGTCGGTGCGTTTGGGCATGCTGGTCCTGCTTCGAATGTCATCCCCGGAGTGGGGCCGACGAGGCAGGAAGATGACCTAGCCCATTCGGGCGCGGGCGGGAATGCCAAATCAGCGGCTTGTCAGGCGCATCGAGAAACGTTGCCCACGCAATGTTTCATTCGGGAGAAAGGCTATTTCCGGCGGAACTGGTCCAGCGAGACAACCTCGCCGCTTTTTTCATCCGGCTTTTTCTCGGCGGTCTTGTCGCGGGGGGCGGGTTTGTGTTCCAGGATGTCGGCCTCCGTTGCAACCGCTTCAATACCTTCATCCTCGTCGGCGTCTTCATCCACTTCCTCGAACTGGAATTGAAGAGCGAAGTTGACCGACGGATCGGCGAACACGGTGACGGCATCCAGCGGAATGGTCAAACGCTCGGGCGTATTGTTGAACTTCAGGGTAACGCCGAACTTCTGGTTATCGACTTCCAGCCCATAGAACTGGAACTGCAGCACGATGGTCATTTCCTCCGGATAGCGCTCCTTCAGGAAATCCGGAATGCTGACGCCGGGATAATCGGTGCGAAAGGTGATATAGAAATGGTGATTGCCGGGCAGGCCATCCTCGGACACGGTATCGAGCGCGCGGCGCACGACGCTGCGCAGGGCCTCTTCCACGATCACATCGTAGCGCATCAGGTCTTTGGACATAATATGGTCTGGCCTTGAGGTCGGTCACCGCGTTCGGTTGCCCGATCATAAG
>CALMVH010000150.1 GCA_937873165.1 uncultured Rhodospirillales bacterium | reverse complement strand
CCATCCGTGAAGGCGGCCGCACCGTCGGCGCCGGCGTCGTCGCGAAAATATTGAAGTAATTGTCGCTCCCGCCCACGCGGGACGTATGGTATTCAAGGCCCCTCTGTCGCAAGGCAGCGGGGCCTTTTTTACAAAACTTTTATTGGTTTTTCACGAAGCGTTGTGTTAACTGTTTATTAGCTTGTCACGCGGTCGCACGATCAATTGGTTTGCACGCGGTCCGCGGTGTGACTTCAACGGAGAGAAAAAATGGCTGGCACTAATACAAACCGCTCTGCTCTGACACGCGCTACCCCGGCGAACGTGTTCATGGCGACGGCATTAGGTTTGGGCGCGCTCGTTCCAGGCATGAATTCCGCCCGCGCCCAAGCTGCGTCGGCTTCAACTTCGCCAAGCGCAGCTGCCGAGATTAAAGACGATATGAAGATCATCGATGCGGCGATGCCGAAATTGAATACTCTCCCCGTGGAAACTGTTGCGACGGCGCTTGAACCCATTCGGGATTCGCTATGTACCATGGGAGTCGTTTCAGTGAGCGATGCGTGTTCGGTAAAGCCGCTTACCCCGGCGCAAAGCGTTGCAAACTCGTTAGGCATCATCGGGGCCGTGGCGACGAACGCGCCGACTTCGCCCATTGCTCTTAGTGCATTGAAAGGCTCCGCTGCGGCTCTTGACATCGTCGCGAGCATGGGAAGCGTAAAGGCCTTGCAGGATGCGGTTCCGCCTCAGGCCACAGGTTCTTTCTTCAAAAAAACCGGACCGAGTAATTAAACGTATTTCCCCGCGCAGGATTTGCTGGGGCGTTGCGTGTCACAGTGCGTCAGGAAGGGATTTCAGGTCGCATTGTGGCAAAGATGCACGGGCCGTCGCCTAATTTGCATTTTTGGTTAACAAAGGCTTGAGCAAACCCCGGTCTGGCCGTAAAGGAACTCCGCTACTCTAATCCGCGATCCGGCTAAACTGGCTTGGACGCGGCCATCAAAGGAACTCGAAATGAAGACTCTCGCTGCTGCTGTTGTTGCTCTCGCCATCGCCGGCGCCGCTCCTGCCTTCGCGCAGAACAACACGATGTCGAACGACACGATGTCGAACGACACCACCTCGAACGGCACCATGACCAACAACACGACCCACCACGCCCACCACCACAAGGGTCACAAGGGTCATCACGCCCACCACAACAACACCATGACCAACAGTAACGACACCACGTCGAACCTGAACCAGAACGAGATGAACAGCACGGCTCCCGCGCAGTAATCTATCTCGGATACGTTGTTGACGAGCCGGCGGGGGTTTCTCCCGCCGGTTTTGTTTTGCGTGCCGTTGACGCAATGCGGCCGTGTGCTATTTTCATCCGCGATGAACAAACCCTGGCGACCTTGCTGGCGGGCCTGCGCCGCCTGACCCGATTTCCGGCCTTTGCCGGTTGCGCCCTCGTTCATCGGATACTTCCATGCTTTCTCTTTTCGGCTTCGACCTTTCGCAGCCTTTCGCCCTGATCGCCAAGGGCCAGGATGTTACCCTGTTCACTGGTGGCTTCCATTTCCTGGACGCTCTTGCCAGCATTCACGCCCTGTCCAAAAGCCAGAATGCCGACATCGTGTTCGCGCTGCCCTACCGCGTCATTCGCGAACGGGGGTTCGAGGCGAACGGCGACGAACCCATCCTGGCCCTGGCCGTCACGGCATCGCATACGCAGCGAATCGCCGAATTGCTGCCGCTCCTGCCGGAACGCCCCATCGCCCTGGAAGCCGAGATCGCGCCATCCCTGTCGGACGCGGCGTACGAAGCGGTCGTGGGGCGGTTTCAGGAAACCGAAATCGCCGGTGGCAACGTCTCGCAGACGACGCTGTCGCGCCGGTTTTCAGGCCGGGTTCAGGATTTCAATTTGGAAACGCTGCTGTCGATCTATGGTCGCCTGCTGAGGGACGACGGGCAGTACATGACCGTGCTGTTCGTCATGCCCGATGAACATGCGGGCCGGCGGCTTCTTCTCGGCGCCAAGCCGGTTCGGCATCTTCAGATTACCGGCAACGAAACGCTGATGAATCCCATCGCCGGCACCCTGCGCAAGGAGGATCGGGATACCTTTCCGCAGCGGCTGCAACGCTTCGTGCAGGATCCGAAGGAGATCAACGAACTGTTCCAGGTTCTCGATGAAGAGATGAAGATGATGAGCCTGATCTGCCCGGGCGGCGGGCGGATCGAAGGGCCGTTCCTGCGCGAGATCGGAGCGGTGGTGCACAGCGAGTACGAACTGGCCGGCAAGCGCGGCACCGACAGCATCGACGCGCTGCGCCGCACCCTGCACGCCCCCACCGTCATGGGGTCGCCCATGGAAAGCGCCGCGCGCGTGATCGCCCGCTACGAGCCGGATTCCCGGCGCTACTACGCGGGTGAAATCGGCATCTACCATCAGCCACGGGGGCCTGAGCCAAACGGCGACCTGGATGCGGCCATTCTGATCCGGTGCGCCGAGTTCACGCAGGACGGCACGTTTCACGTGCAGGCAGGCGGCGGTCTAGTCAGGGATTCGGTGCCTGCGGACGAAGCGCGGGAATCCCGCGCCAAGGCCATGGGCTTCCTTGCCACGCTGACCGGGACGGGGGCGCATCCCGCGAAATACCTGACGGACGAGCTGCGCGCCTCCATCCAGCCCGTGTTCGCGGCGCGCAACGCGCGGCTGGCGCCTTTCTGGATGCAGGCCCAGCCGCCGCTTCCGGTGGTGGATGCCACCATCGCCGGCTTGCGCCTGACCGTTGTCAACAACGAGGACGACTTCGCCCACATGCTGGCGCATCTTCTAGGCCATCTTGGGGCATCGGTGGTTGTGGTCGATACCATGGACTACCATGCCGAAACCCATGGCTGCGACATACTGGTGATAGGTCCCGGCCCGGGCGATCCGACGGACATGGCCTACCCTCGCATGAACTGCTTGCAGGATATCCTCGCCACGGCGCAGTCAGCCGGTACACCGGTGCTGGGTGTCTGCCTCGGCCACCAGGCCCTGGCGGTGGCGCAAGGCCTCACCGTCACCCGCCAGCCCGAGTCCAGCCAGGGTATGCAGCGCCCGGTTGCCGTGTTCGGCACGCCGCACCGGCTGGGTTTCTACAACTCGTTTTCGCCTGTCATGGATGCGGCCGCCACGCGGCGCGTCGATATCGTGTGCGATGTCGACGAGGGGCGCATCCAGGCAATGCAGGGACCGGGTTTTATCGGCTTCCAGTTCCATCCTGAGTCGGTAATGTCGGAAACCGGGTTGGATCTTCTTCGGCGGGCACTGCACAGCCTGGCAGAAGGAGGTCTGGCTGAAAAGTGATACTGTTTCCACCTCGTGTTTTACCGTAAAAAAGTGTATGGCAATAGTGGCACTTTCTTGCGAAGATTACCGATGCCCACGAACACGGAAATATATCAGCGCCTGTTCAAGCTTGAACCGGGAGGCACAAGCGACAGGGCTGCGAAGATCGTGTTCGAGCAGGTGATGGCGGCCAGGATGCGGGATGTCTGGCGATCCGGAGCGTCGGGGGACGCCAGGCAGCGCGCGGAGATCGCATGGGAAAATCGGCAGCACGCTGCCCTGAGCATGATAGCGCCCGAAGCCTTGCAAAATCTCGGTTTCGACAAACCTGCCGTGGAAGTATACAACTACGAGGCAGGGCTTCCCCGCTCATATCTTCAATACCCGGAACTGTCTGTTCACACAGTCGATATGTGCGGCACTCAGCGCCAGACTTTCTTCCTGACAGTTCCGGAAGGCTACGACCGGACTGTCTTCGTTCCCTGTGACTCCCAGGAATACATAGGGGCTGCGAAGGCTCACGTCCTTCAATCGGTGGGTGATACGCTTTTGCCAGTGTTGTCGCGGGCTACCAAAGGCGTCGAAACCACCAAGGACTTCGATCCCGCGCGGCATCACGCGATTCTGGTGCCGCGCACGCAGCGTCAGCTAGGCAGCGTTTTCGTAGCAGATGGCCGCAGTCAGGCAGAGGCCGATCGTTACCAAGCCAACAATCTGACCTATAAGCTGGCTATGCGCAGGATTGTCGACAGGCTGGACGACATCGTGACGAGGGACCTGCGGGCTGACTTCGCATCGCAGCTGGCCGCAGGCGAGGCCTACTATATGAACAGCAGCACCACGACCGATCTTGCGTCGGGAAACCGCCCGGTGTTCCGTATCTCGGCGGCCACCGCAGGGAATGCCGAAAGCGCTCGACTGGGCAGACGCTTGTTGACGATCCCTTCCAACCCGCACTTCGAAACAACAGGCACGCCGGCGGAACTCACGGTTCATCCCAAGGTAGCCACGGCCAGCGGCCGCGTGCTGGAAGCGATGATGGCAGCCGTACCACAGGCGCCTTGCGTGGAAGACTACTTGGCGCTGCGCCTCGGTTCGCCCCGGCAATGGGTGTTCCCCCGCATCGAAACGCTCGGGGGACAAACCCTTCTGAGTTACGACATCGCCCCCAACAAGATCTCCAAACCGCCGCCGGATGCAACGCCACTCTCCTCGGCCGCGACCCTGTGGCTGCGGGAAGACGAGGCTGACAAGGCGATCGGTCGAATTCCTCCTCCTCCCCCGGATACCTTGGCTGAACCCTTGCGCAAGACGTTCGGTATAGGCGCCGTTTTTCCGCGCGCGAAACCGTGGACATCTCGTCATCACAATCCCTGACAACCAGTTCAGCGAGGTCTCAGATGGTTGCCTACGATCAGTCGCCCCATACCCACATGAGGGTATTCAGGCTAGACCCCGGGGGTTCGAGCTTCCAGGCCGCCGCTGCGGTTTTTGAAGAGGTCCGGGTGGCAAAATCGGTCGAAAAGCCAAGTCAGCAAGGCAATCTGGCAGACAATTTGCGCACTTGGCTGACGTTTTATCAAAACCAGTTTGAAAAACTCAAGCAAAAGGATGCTCTCCCTTTGCACGAACTCGGGCTCACCAGTCCCAGTACCCAGGTAAAGGCACTTAGGGATGGATTACCGCGGGCCTATCAGGTTTATCCCGTCACGTATCTTAGCAAGCCTGCCGCACGACGTCCGCCAGAATACTACATGTATTCGCACGTCGACTATAAGGGACGCAGCTTTGAACCCCGCGCGGCAACCGAACTGAAAGGCGAAGAGAAGCAGACTGTCACGGCAATGCTTTTCGCTGGCGGTTTTTCCACGCCCCAGGCTGTTTTGCAGCTGCCCGAACAGGGAATCAAAACACCGGCCGATCTCGCTCCCTCCCAGCATTATCTTTTCGAGAGTTCCCGGCCCTCGCGGAAACGATCGGTTTTCGTCGCGGAAGGTGCCAGCCTTGAAATGATAGACGATTTCCATGCCCGCGAACGTCAGTTCAAAACCTCGTCCGAGGCGGTTTCGGAGTACCTAAACCAGGCGATGACCAACGAGCTTGGCGACAAGTTCCGTGGGCAGATCGCACGGGGAGAAGGCTTTTACGTCAAAAGTTTCCTTTCGAGTGAAAGAGAAACCGGTGATCCGGCCAGGTTCCGGATTTCAGTAATGCGCGATGGCAAGGGTGCAGGCAACCCCGCAAAAACCCACATACCGCTGATCATTCCGCCCAATCCCTTTTTCCACACGGTGAATCAGCCGAGGGAGGTCACGATTCTTCCCAACGTTCAAACCCCGCAAGGTTTGATGTTGAGACAGCTGATCGCTGTCGTGCCGACGATGCCGTCGCTGGAAGATTACAGCGAGCTGCGCGGCTTCAGGCAACAACCGCGAAACGACGATAACCAAGATAGGCCGGATGGCG
>CALMVH010000149.1:220-1980 GCA_937873165.1 uncultured Rhodospirillales bacterium | reverse complement strand
TTCATGGCTACCGTTTGCATCGCTTCAATCGTCGCCTACTGGCTCAAATGAGTCCAGACCCTAGTGAGACTCAAGTAATTTCGACTCAGTGAACGATCCCGAGACACATATGCAAGGTTTGCCGAGCCAGATCCCGGCTTTTGTCGGACTACGCTGCCTCATCGATCTGAAGCGGCAAGTTGAAGTTCCGCCAGCCTGTAAGTCCCAATTCAAGGCTTCGCGCATCGCAGCCCTGAAACCGCAGGTATTGCGCATACTGCAGCGATTTTTCCCCAATGGGGCAGACGAGCAGCACCGGCCGGTCCGGCGGAAAGGGGCGGTTACCATCGATCATCAGTTCAAAGGCGTCGGCCGGGATGTTGATCGATCCTCGAATGGACAGCGTCCTGAACCCGAGATTGCTGCGCGTATCGATCACAAGCGGAGCGTTCTCGTCGATCCACAACGCGGCTGTCTCCAGCGGGAGGACAATCTCTGCGTCGACTGGCATTCGAAACTGTTGCCACGCACGAAAGCTTCCCAACTTCAGCTTCTGACCGAACAATGCCGGGCGCCGGGCCCGGATATAAGACAAGTACCATTCCACACGATCACAGACGACAAAAACAGCGGTTCTACGTGCGGTGAATGGGCCCTGTGACTTCAGGTAGTCGAGCGCGCCCCGGTAGTTTGCGCCGGATGAAGGACCGCAGAGAGCGCCGCAACCCCGGATCAGTTGAACCATTGCATCGATTGCCTCGCCCGCAGTGACCGACAGTATCGCGTCGTAGGCCGATCTGGAGAACAAGCCGACTTCCCAAAGCTCTTCGGCCGTGCGGATGCCAGGGATGAAGTCCTCTTTCGTGGCGCATACCCCCACGCATTTGAGGGTGGGGTTTGCTTCCTTCAAGCGCCTTGATGTTCCAAGCGTGGTCCCCGTGGTTCCCAGCCCGCCGATGAAGTAATCGACGTGCGGCAGGTCCCGCAGGATTTCCGCGCCGGTACCGTCATAGTGTGTCTCCGGGTTTTTTTCGTTGGTGAACTGCGAAGGGAAGTAGATCTTCCCCTGTCCTTCGCGGACCGCCTTCTCGATATAATATTGCGGATCGTTCGGATCGGTTGGATCGAAGCAGTTGCTGGTCGCGTTTGGGATTTCCTCAATTTCGCCACCCATCAGCCGCAGGATATCCTTCACCTCTGGCACCTTCGCGAGCGCGGAAATCAGTCTGAACGGGATGCTATACGAAGCAGCGATACCCTGCAGGGCCTTTGCCGTGTTGCCGCTCGAGTTCTCGATGATCGTCTGGCCGCCTGCCTTGATAGCGGCGATGTCATCCTTGACCATGTTCCAGGCAATGCGATCCTTGACCGAACCCATAGGGTTCATCATCTCCAGCTTGGCGTACAGATCGAGATTATCGATTCCGTGCACCTCGGGCGCAATGCGAAGCAAGGGCGTATTTCCGATCAAGTCGGTGATGTGATCTGCTATCATTGCGGAACTTCGTGCATAAGCAGCGGATCGTAGCAGCGGTCGCGGTACCAGCGCAGGCCGGTCGGCGTGCGGACAACCGCAACCTTTTCCGCGACCCGCTGCTCAAGGGTTTCGGACTCGAAGAAATCCATGAGGTAGGCGCCCGTGTTTGCGAATGCCACAAGGTCGCCCGCTTCGGGAAGCGCGTCTGGAAACGTCTTGTGGTGCGTGATGATGTCGGCCGGGGTACACAAATTGCCAAAGTAAAAGACGCCTGACCTGCCGGATTGGCGGGGGACACCTGCGG
>CALMVH010000149.1:0-210 GCA_937873165.1 uncultured Rhodospirillales bacterium | reverse complement strand
TCGGAGCTGTCATCAGCTTGTTCCAGGAAGCGCCGATGTTGGTGCCGTTGAGGTCGAGACCGACGATCGTTTGCCCGGTACTCGACTCCTTGCGAAAGTTCACTTGGGCAATTGTGAGACCCGCCTGGTCGTATGCGGCGCGGCCAGGCTCGATATAAAGGTCCAGCATCAGGTCTCGCAGGAATTCGGCAGCGCTCATGCCATCTAGGG
>CALMVH010000148.1 GCA_937873165.1 uncultured Rhodospirillales bacterium | reverse complement strand
GCCGGCCGCCGATCAGTCACCGCTCGATGTACATCGGCCTGCCCCTCTGGCCGCCGGCACGCCCGATCCGATCCTGGATGAGGCCGTTCAGGGCGAAACAGACACGATGCCCTCCACCGGCACGGCGGTGGGCCAAAAAGTACAGCAGCTACGGGGAGAGCTGGACTCGCTTGATTCCAACGTGCGGTCCCAGGCCTCTTCATTGCAGGGCCTGCGCGGCAGCACGCAGGCCAATGCTGCCGATTATTACAACAGCATCGCCCTTATCAATGCAAAGTTGCAGGTCGGCACCACCACGGGCAATCCGATCCTGATTGCCCAGTTCAACCAGGCCCAGGCGAAGCTCGACAATCTGGGCGCCGATGTCGGCAGCCTGACCACCTTGTCAAACCAGATCGCGGCCTCGGCCAGCCAGTCGGCCTACTTGCTGGAATCCGTGCGAGCGACCTATGGTTTGTCCGGCGCCGTGGACGAGGACCATGTGGAACTATCGGCGCTGGAAGACGACGTGAACCGCACGGTCGTGCTAATCGACCGGCTTTTGAACGAAATCAGCGGCGACCTCAACCGCCAGAACACGTATGTCTCCGCCGAACGGCGCAATCTGCAAACCCTGTCGCTTGCCATCAATAACGGCGAAATGTACGGGGCCAGTCTTGCCAACCGTCCCTACATGACGGCGTTCGGCGAAGCCGGCGGGCATTCTGCGCATGAAAGCGGACGGCCGCTGGTCGTAATCCGCTTCGACCGGCAAAACGTGAACTACCAGCACGCGGTCTATCAGGCTGTCAGCCAGGCGCTCGACCGGTATCCCCAGGCCAGCTTCGATGTCGTGGCGGTCAGCCCGACCGGCGCCAACGCGGCAGAAGGCGCGCTCGCGTCCGAGGATGCCAAGCGCAACGCCGACGGCGTCGCCCGGACGATGAGCCAGATGGGGCTGCCTTCCAACCGCATCACCTTGTCCGCGTCGAACAGCAGCGCAGCAACCACGACGGAAGTGCGCGTGTACGTCCACTAAGTGTTTCTGCTGCTTCAGACATAATCTCTAATCAAGCATCCTGTCGCCTCGGCCTCGCCGCTGAACGATAGAACTTCGCTTACACCACCGCCTGCTGCTCGCCGCCGTTACGGTCGCGCCCGACGGCTGCCATCAGGAAATAGTAAATCTTGCCCACGTCCGAACTCATCAAGGTCGAGTTCAGGATGTCGCCCTGGTCGTCGGCACTGATCTGGTCCAGCAGGTCCTCGAATTGGCTCATATAGGCCAGCACATGGCTGCGGAACTGCGTATCGGCCATGAAGCGCGTGCGCACGTCGTTGACAGGCAGCTGGTCGCGCAGGGTCGCGAGCCGCTTGGTAAAGCCCGGCATATCGGCGCGGGTCGCGTTCTTCCACGTCTTTTCCGGCAGGTCCTTGTCCAGCACCTTCGACAGATCGACCGAAAGGGACTGGAGATTATCGAGAACCGTCTTTGCGGCCGATACAAACAAGGTGCGCTTGGCCTTGGTGTCGGCTTGGCGCAAAGCCTGCGCCTCCACCGCGACCGTGCGCGCCGCCTCCGCCATCTCGCGGACCTTGTCCTTCAACATCGACGCCGCCTGCTCGGCCAAGCCGCGCGCCGCCTCCTGCGTGCCGGCGATGGCATGCGTTTCCTCGCGCAGGTTGATGACGATCCGCTGGATTTCGGTGCGAGCGCGGGCGGCGGCCTCGGCCATTTCGGTGCTGTTCGTCGCAAAGCCCGAGGCGGAGGCCCGAACATCGCCCGCCGATTGTTCGGCTAACGCGGCCAGGCGCTCGATATCGGCGCGCAAAGTATCGCCAGTGCCGGCAAGCGACCTGGAAATGGCTTCGCCGCGCGAGCGCAGTTCGTCGAGATTATCGGCAAATCCGGTCAGGGCTTGCCGCGCACCGTCCGCGATGCCGGTTACCGCGGTAAAACGCGTTTCGACCTGCGTCGAAACCTCCGTCAGGCGCTCCGCGGCCGAGGCCGCGCTGTTGGCGAACGCCGCCTTTCCATCGGCGAAATCCTGCATCAGCCGCAGGAACTGCGCAGTGGTATCCTCGGTGGACGCCGCAAGCGTCTGCTGGCCTTCCAGCAAGCTGCGCCCGGCGCGTTCGAAACTCTGCACGGCATGATCCACGGAACGGTCAATCCCGGCATTCTGCGCCTGTACTTGGGCGGAGAGTGCTGACAAGCGGGACTCCGAGTCGTGAATGCCGGCTTGCATATCGACCGCGC
>CALMVH010000147.1:749-2686 GCA_937873165.1 uncultured Rhodospirillales bacterium | reverse complement strand
CGGCTGCCACTACAGCTTCATGCACGAGAACCTGATGGACATGAACCATCAGTTCCTGCACCGCCGGATCATGGGGCAGATGAAGCCGCATTACAAGGGCCACGAGCGGGGGCCGGACTGGGTCGAGGTGCGGTATACGTTCACGCGCACCGAGGGCAAGCAGCCGCTGGGCGAGGCCCTGATCTTCAGCGAAAAGCGCAGCCTGGGGCAAAAGAACGACAAGGATCTGATGACGATCAGGACGGAATATCCCTACCAGACACTGCGCATTCAGACAGGCGACACCTTGCCGGTCATGAATCTGTGGATCTGCTATGTGCCGCTGGACAAGGATCAGCGCACGCAGCGCACTTTCGGGCTCCTATCGATCCAGCGCCCGAAAGTGCCGCTTTTGCTGGATGCGGCATGGCCTGCGCTTGTGTGGTTCACCGAATCGATTTTCAAGGAAGACCGCGAAATCGTCGAAATGGAGCAGGCCGCCCACGACGCCCAGGGTGACGACTGGAACCAGGAGGTCTTCCCCGTGATACGCGAACTGCGCGAAGTGCTGCGGGAGAATGGGGTCGCGCTGTCGTCGTGAGTTGTTGTGGTAGATAGGCATATGCATGCCCCTCGATCCCAATTTCGAACGCATCGTCTCGCGCCATCAGGAGTTGTCGTCCCTGCTGTCGGGCGCGTCGGTTTCGCCGGAGGATTACACGAAATACGCCAAGGAGTACGCCGAGCTGACGCCGGTCGCGGACGCGGTGGCCGAGGTCAAGCGCGCCCAGGCCGAGCGCGACGACCTGACCGTCATGCTGTCCGATCCTGCGATGGATGGCGAGATGGCGGCCATGGCGCGCGACGATCTGGCGGCGCTGGAAACGCGCCTGCCCGAGTTGGAACATCGCATCCGCCTCGCGCTGCTGCCGAAGGATGCCGCGGATGAGAAAAACGCGATCCTGGAAGTCCGCGCCGGTACGGGCGGCGACGAGGCGGGGCTGTTCGCGGGCGACCTGTTCGGCATGTACCAGAAATACGCCGGGCTGCAGGGCTGGCGGTTCGAGGTCATGGAGCTTTCGACCAACGATGTGGGCGGCTTCCGCGAGGCAACGGCCTCCATCACCGGGCGAAACGTCTTCGCGCGCATGAAATTCGAATCCGGCGTGCACCGGGTGCAGCGGGTACCCTCGACGGAAACGCAAGGCCGTATCCATACCTCAACCGCCACGGTGGCCGTGCTGCCCGAGGCGGAGGACGTCGATATCGAAATCGCGGACAAGGATATCCGGATCGACGTATTCCGTTCCTCTGGTCCTGGCGGCCAGTCGGTGAACACCACCGACAGCGCGGTGCGCATCACGCACTTGCCCACGGGCATCGTGGTGTCGCAGCAGGACGAGAAATCGCAGCACAAGAACAAGGCAAAGGCGTTGAAGATCCTGCGCGCGCGGATCTACGATGCCGAACGCGCGCGGGTCGATGCCGAACGCTCGGCAAACCGCAGGGGGCAGGTTGGCACCGGCGACCGCTCCGAACGCATCCGGACCTATAATTTTCCGCAAGGCCGCGTCAGCGATCACCGCATCAACCTGACGCTCTACAAGATCGACAAGGTCGTGACCGGCGAGGCGCTGGACGAGTTCATCGAAGCTCTGACGGCCGCCGACCAGGCGGAGCGGCTAGGGCAGCTGGAGTAAACCATGCAGACCCAACGTTCCATCCTGAAGGATACCGTGCGCCGGCTGAAGGAAGCCGGTCTTGAAACGCCCGTTTTGGACGGTCGCCTGCTGGTCGAGTTCGCACTGGGCGTCGGCTGGGCCGCCTTGTTCACGGGGGCCGATCGCGATTTATCCGAAGCGGAGGCCGAGAAGGTGGAGGCGGCTGTGCAGCGCCGGCTTGCCCGCGAACCGGTCTCGCGTATCGTCGGACATCGTGCCTTCTGGAAGCAGGACCTG
>CALMVH010000147.1:0-739 GCA_937873165.1 uncultured Rhodospirillales bacterium | reverse complement strand
GCTCTCGCCTGCCACGCTCGACCCCCGGCCCGATACGGAAACGCTGGTCATGGCGGTGCTGAAACTGGCTCCGGATGTGCATGCGCCCTTGACCATTCTCGATCTGGGTACGGGTTCGGGCGCTATTCTCCTGGCATTGCTCAGCGAGTTTCCGAACGCCAAGGGTTTGGGCATCGACATTTCGCAGGAGGCAACCGCAACAGCAGCCGCCAACGCCCTGCAGCTGGGCCTGCACCACCGCGCAACCTTCCAAGCAGGCGACTGGAACAGCGGGATCGACGGGCGGTACGATATCGTGGCATCAAACCCGCCCTACATCCCGAGCGCCGACATCATGGGGCTTGATCCGGAGGTAAAGGATTTCGACCCTCTCGCGGCGCTGGATGGTGGTCCCGATGGCCTTGACGCCTATCGCGCCCTGGCGAGACTGGCACCGCTCGTCCTTGCGCCGTCCGGCTTGCTGGCGCTGGAAGCCGGTATCGGACAGGCGGCAGACATCGAGGCTTCATTTACAAAATCCGGCCTGGGTTCTTTCCAGCGGTGGAAAGACCTCGGGGGCATCGAACGGGTCCTGACGACACGCGCCCCGTAACACAATTGCGAAAATCGGGAAGTCCGGTACACTTGCCGAGTTCGCAACGAGATTGTTGCAAAACCGGCCGGATTTACTAAAGCTATCCAGCTGTAGGGCGCGATCCAAAGGTTGGCGTTCGGCGCATGACTGCGCCTTGCACTGGTT
>CALMVH010000146.1:3606-5649 GCA_937873165.1 uncultured Rhodospirillales bacterium | reverse complement strand
CCTGCCGCACGTCCTGACCCGCGGGGAGTCGAGGTCGCGGCGTCAGCGGCTGACGTCCGACGTGCCTGTGCCGCGTCCGCCTTTCTGGGGGGCGCGGGTCGTGGAGTACGTTCCGGTCAAGACCTTGGTGCCCTTCATCAACGAGCGGTCGTTGTTCCAGTTTCAGTGGGGTTTTCGCAAGGCGGGGCGCAGCCTGGATGAGTTCCTGGCCTGGGCCCGGCAGGAACTGCGCCCGGTCCTGAAGCGCATGCTGGGCGTTGTCGAGGCGGACGATATCCTCAAGCCGCAGGCCGTCTACGGCTACTGGAAAGCCGCCGCCGAGGACAACGACCTGATCGTATTTGCCGACGACGGCACGACCGAGGTGACGCGGTTTACCCTGCCGCGGCAGAAGAAATCGGATGGCGAGTGTATTGCCGACTTTTTCCGTGACGTGGACGACGCAACGCGCGATGTAGTGGGTTTCCAGGCCGTGACCGTCGGCGAGCGGGCCTCCGAAATCGCCCACGAGTGGTTCGAAGGGAATCGCTATCAGGACTACCTGTACCTGCACGGTCTCAGCGTCGAAACTGCCGAGGCAATGGCCGAATACATCCACAAGCGGGTTCGGGCTGAACTGGGGTTCGCCGGGGAGGAGGCAAGGGAGATGGAACACCTGCTGGCGCAGGGCTACCACGGCAGCCGCTACAGCTTCGGTTATCCGGCGTGTCCCAGCTTGGAGGATCAGGAGAAGATATTCACGCTTCTGGGCGCGGACCGGATCGGGATGAGCCTGTCAGACGAATGGCAGATCCATCCTGAGCAAAGTACCTCCGCCTTGATCGTGCATCATCCAAAGGCGAAGTACTTTACCATTTGATGCACGTTATCATTCTGGGCGCGTGCCAAGATTTATGTTTAGCGTTGTAGACCATAATAATCTAGAGGCACAGGCACATCCGGATCTGCCGTAAATTCCCTGACGTCGATGCGTGCGGGATAATTCTGGCCGTCGAACATAGGGTTTATCGTGTTCTTGGGCATCAGAAGTTCAGTTGGGGTCATGGTTAGCCGGAAAAATGTCCGTGACGTTACTTCGTGAATGACCGGCGAAGCGTGGACAATGTAGGGATCGATTAGATAAAGATGGCAAGGCCGAGTATGGTAGATAGCCTTTCGGTCTACTTGCTTATCAAATTCTTTGAAGATGTTGTACCGATCCTCATTGATATGCGCGACGAAGAATGGCTGTAATGAGACTTCGGTCGGATGCTTGTCCACAAAGATGTATGAATGCTCCACCACTAGCTTCTGCTTGAACTTGCCCCCTTGGAGTCCGTCTCCATGGAAACCTTCAAACCGTTGTGTTCCGCCGGCCCTGACCAATGAATTGTCAATGGTGATGTGAGCAAAGAATTCTTCGAAATATGGATTGATATGATAATCGTATTGAAGGATTCGGATCAAGGTATCCTTGATAGAAAATAATTCCTTGGGCAGCCTGATGTCCGTAGAGTTACCGTACTTAATCGGGATGCGCAGAACCGAAGGACAAGCCTTGAACTGAGCTGCATCGAGGGCACCCATCGATATCGGTAAACGGGGACAGGTGTACTTGTGAAAGTTAAAGGGCTCTAGGATATCGCGGTAAAGCGGACTCCAAGCATCGATAATAGGATGCCAAAACTTTTCGATCTGGAAGCTCTCTCCCGCAGTCACCGTCGCTTCGCGGTAATCGATCTTCATGCTTGCTCATCCTAAAACGGGTGCCGTCATCGCGAGCCGCAGGCGAAGCGATCAGTACCGCGTTTAGATCGTCGCGTTGCCTCGCTCAGGGTTGTCTTTAGATAAACATACTATGGTGTTTCACAAACTAACTAATACCGCAATAGACCAGTGAACCATGAGTGTTTAGTTAACGGCCTGCAACCTTTCTTTCCCTTTTGGGTTTCAGTCGGAACTCGGATACCGATGCAGGTGCCGGGATGCTATGGTTCAAACGGAGAACAAGAACAATGAAAGCTATACTAGCCACCGCAGCCGCCGCTACCTTGGCACTGAATG
>CALMVH010000146.1:3079-3596 GCA_937873165.1 uncultured Rhodospirillales bacterium | reverse complement strand
CGGTTGCGGTTGTCAGCGTCGATGTCCAGGGCGTGTCCAACGGCTTTCGCGCGTCGAAGCTGATCGGCGCCGCCGTTCGCAACGACAACAAGGACTCGATCGGCAAGGTCGACGACCTGCTGGTCAGCCGTAACGAAAAGGTGCTGTACGCCGTTGTAGACGTGGGCAGCTTCCTCGGCATCGGCGGCAAGCTGGTCGTGGGTCCCTACGACAGCATTCAGGTACAGCAGGATGGCGACCACCAGATCCTCGTGATCCCCGGCGCGACCAAGGATGCCCTGAAGGCACTGCCGAAGTTCGAATATGCCAAGTAAACGGCTTTCTTGATCGGAACCCGGCCGCAGCGATGCGGCCGGGTTTTTTATTGCCTTGCTCCAATCGAACGCACGGGCGGGCTTAAGGTTTTTTTCATGCAAACCCGACAGTTTCCATGATGCGCTTATGGTTAATACGGCTGTCGGGGTATTCCGTTCAATGCTGGCGATCCTCGGTCTCCTGCTCATTATTTTCAGCGTGC
>CALMVH010000146.1:0-3069 GCA_937873165.1 uncultured Rhodospirillales bacterium | reverse complement strand
CTGTGGCAGCCGTTCGAGGTTACCATCGTAGTGGGCGCATCCTTGGGTTCGTTTATCGTCGCCAACCCGCCGCGGGTGCTGCGCGAAACGCTTGCGGCGGTGCGAGGGCTGGGCAAGCCGCCGCGTTACGACCGCGATTCATATCTTGAATTGCTTAGCATGCAGTTCGCCGTGTTCCGGATCGCGCGGTCCAAGGGATGGAAGGTTCTGGAGCGCCATATCGAGGAGCCGGAAGCCAGCAGCCTTTTCCGGCGGTTCCCGCGTTTCTACCAGTCGCCGCACGCCGTGATCTTTTTCTGTGACTACATCAGGATCGTGTCACTGGGCAGCGGCAACCCATACGAGATCAGCACGTTGATGGACGAGGAGATCGACACGATCCATTCGGAGCGGCTGCAGGTATCCGATGCCTTGCAAACCATGGCCGATGGCATGCCGGCGCTTGGCATCATCGCGGCGGTGCTGGGCATGATCCGCGCCATGGGGTCGATCGGCCAGCCGCCGGCGGTGCTCGGACACGAGATCGGGGGCGCGCTGATCGGTACGTTCATGGGCATCATCCTGTCGTACGGATGCGTCGGTCCCATCTCGTCCGCCCTACACAGCCGCATCGATGCCGAGATGAAGTACTACCTGTGCATGAAAGCCGGGATACTGTCGTTCTTGCAGGGTTCCGCCCCGCAGGTCGCCGTGGAGTTCGCCCGCAAGGTTCTGCTGAGCGAGGACCGCCCGACCTTCCTCGAAGTCGAGGATGCCACATTGACCATTCCCGCAGCCTGAAGGACAATCGCCATGGCCCCAAGACCCGGAGCACCTGGTTCAGCCGTAATCGTCATCAAGAAAAAAGTCTACGCGGATTTCGTGACGGCGATGATGGCGTTCTTCCTGTTGCTGTGGCTGCTGAACGTCACGACGCAGGATCAGAAAAAGGCCATTGCCAACTATTTCGATCCGACCTCAGCCTCCGATTCGACCAGCGGCTCCGGCGGCGTATTGGGCGGCACGTCAATGCTGAGTCCAGGGGCCGAGTTGTCGGACACCAAGCCGATCGGCACGACGATTCCTGAACCCGGTGATCCGTCCGCCGCCTCGGATGAGAAGTCCACACCCGCGCAGGACAGTTCCGGGCAGGGCAACGTCGGCGACAAGGAAAAGAACGCGATCGCGCAGGTGGAAGACAAGAACTTCAAGCAGGCCGAAGCCTCGATCAAGCAAGCCATTCAGTCCGTTCCCGAACTGCAGTCGCTGGCGCAGAACCTTCTGATCGACGAAACGCCCGAAGGCCTGCGTATCCAGATCGTCGACCAGGACGGCGCCTCGATGTTCCCTTCGGGGGGGGCGGAGATGTTCGACAAGACCAAGAAGCTGCTGGCAACTGTGGCGCAGGCGGTCAAGGGCCTGCCTAACCAGATTACCGTGCGCGGGCATACGGACTCGACGCCGTACAAATCCAGCAAGGGCTATAGCAACTGGGATCTGTCAAGCGACCGGGCCAACGCCACCCGGCGCGCGCTGGTCGAGGCCGGGCTTAACCCGAACCGCATCGCCAGCGTGGTCGGCAAGGCCGACAAGGAACCCTTGTTTCCGGAGAATCCGGATGCGCCTGAAAACCGCCGCGTCAGCATCATCATGACCCGCGCGGCGGTTGCCAACGCGCAGGGTGACACGGTTGCGGCGCCGATGGAGAAAACGCCCGCCAAGCCGTAGGACAGGTTTCCCGGCGCTACTGCGTATCCTTTTTCTTCTTGTTCTTGTCCGACCCCAGGCCGCCAGCGCCGAACAGGTTTTCGGCAAGGGTGGTCTGATGGCCCTGAACGTCGGTCACAGCCTCGTCGATGTCGACCGTCTCGGCATCATCCTTGCCGTATTGCTTGATCTCCGACACCTTGTCGTTGGTATCGAAAGCGACCACCACGATCCGGCGGTCGGTTACCACCGGATCCAGGAACGCCTCCTGCTCGGTACGCTGCCCCATGTAGAACCAGTAGTCCTGGTCGAACGTGCTGATCGTCGTGGGTGATCCGAGGGCGGTGGCAACCTCTTCCTTGCTGCTGCCGACATGAACCTTGGCAAGCCGGTCGGGGTCCACCAGATTGCCACGTTCTGCCACCGTCGGATCGCAGGCTGCCAGCAGCAGGGCAAACGGGGCGAGGGCCAACGCGTTAAGCCGGAATGTCACCTTCATAAGCGGCATGAACCTGTCTAGGAGAATGAGCCGACCGTGCCGTCTGCCTGTGGTAAAGTCAACACGCACGAGGCCGCCTGGCATTCCGCTGCAACCGGCCCGCCGCCTGCGTTGGAGCGGCGACATTATCCTTGCCCGCGTCACTGTAGCCGCGTTTTATACAGCTTCGTTCTCCACCGTCATCGAGGCAGATGTGATTTGCGAGTTTTCCCGTCCGGTCAGGCTGGAGCGTATCGGCCGCGCGACACTTGAGCAATCGATCACAGCGACAGTTGAAGAATGCCGTGCCGTGTCGGAACGGCTGCAAATCCCCGGGGTGGCCAGGCTCTCGGCCCGCGTGATGCTGGAACCGGCGAAAGAGGGCGTGATCGCGGTTACCGGCACGCTCAAAGCCACGGTGACGCAGGTCTGCGTCGCGAGCGGCGATCCCTTTCCCAGCGACCTGACGTCCCAGATCCACGCACGCTTCACGACCGACCCCAGCCTGATTACCGAGTTCGACCCCGAGGCCGTCGACCCGGACGACGAATGGGACGATATCGAACTGGTCGAGGACGGCGCCATCGATATCGGGGAACTGGCCGTGCAGTACCTGTCGCTGGCCCTCGACCCTTATCCGCACAAGCCGGACGCCGAATGGCGCGATCCCCAGCCGGACGTCAAGCCGGTATCGCCCTTTGCCGTGCTGGCAGGGCTGAAGAAAGACTAGCCCCGGTTTTTGCGCTTGAGTTTGGGAGTGGTTTCCAGTATCCCAGCGCTTCTGGCAGCCGGTTTCGAGACCTGCCTTTTTTATCATGAAAGAAGATCGCTATGGCGGTTCCAAAGAAAAAGACCTCCAAGTCGCGCCGCAACATGCGCCGCTCCCATCATGCCCTGTCGTCGGC
>CALMVH010000145.1:354-5118 GCA_937873165.1 uncultured Rhodospirillales bacterium | reverse complement strand
GGCATGGCTCATGACCAGTTGACGCCTGTTCATGTCGGTGGGCGCGTCGAGATCGGCGGCTACCTGGCCCGTCTCTGCAGCAGCTTGCAGCACCGCAAGGAGAACGTTACCATCGAAACCGATCTGGCGCACGCAGCCATGCCGCACGAAAAGGCGGTTCCGCTGGGCCTGATCGTAAACGAACTTGTCACCAACGCGTTCAAATATGCATTTCCGGCAGGCAGGGCCGGAAAAGTCCGCGTCGGTTTGGTGATCGAGGCCGGCGAAGGCACCCTCACCGTTCAGGACGATGGCGTAGGCATGGGATCGCCGCGGGTGGGAAGCGTCGGCACCAAGCTGATCCAGGTTTTCGTGCAGCAGGTCGGCGGCACCCTGGAGGATATCAAGCCATCGGCGGGAGTCGGTTTCCGAGTAAAGTTTCCGCTCGTAAGGTAGGTTTGGTCGCGTATTACCGGACTTGCGAGATCAGAGGCCGGGCCAGCATCCCATACGCTTCACGGCACGATCATCACGGGCGTGTTGTCGGGCACGGCGGCGTAGATTTCCTCGATCTCGTGGTTATTGACCGCGATGCATCCGTCCGTCCAGTCTCCGGGGTCCGAGACGCTTTGCGCCTTCACACGGTTCGGATACCCGTGGATCATGACCTGCCCGCCGGCAGGCACGCCCAGCAGGATGGCATTGCCGACGTCGTCGGGACCGGGATACGAGATTGCCAGCGACAGGTGATAGTTGCTGTTGGGATTGTGCCGGGTGATCGTGTACAAGCCCTCCGGTGTGCGTCCGTCGCCCTGCTTGTGCTTCGGACCGTCCGGCTGCCATCCCAGCGACACATGGTATTGTTTCAACAATGTACCGCTATGATATAGCTCCATGATCCGATCGGCCTTGAAGATCACGACTAGGTCGGCGGTTTGCGCTGCCGTAACGGCACGGGCACTGCCGGTGAGCAGGCTGAAAGCGGCCAGGAAGGCGATAAGATGACGCATGGGATGCCATCGAGGGAGTTCGCGAAAACGCCAATGTTTTACATAAATCCTTTCTATTCCATCAACAGTTTTTGCAGGCTCGCCCTGTTACTGCCCGTGGCGTTCGGCCTGGGACTGGTTCCTGTTGGTTCGGCATGCGCCAGTCCCGCCGCCGCCAGCGCGCATGTCACAAGCGCAACGGGTTCGGTTGGCGACATGCAAACCGTGACGGCGGGTTCGGACGATACATTCGTGGCGCTGGCCCGAAAGTATTCCATCGGCTACGTGGAGATGGTCGCGGCCAATCCGGGCGTCGATCCCTGGCTGCCGGGAGCGGGAACCCGGATCGTGGTGCCGTCCCGCCATATCCTGCCGGACGCGCCGCACACCGGCCTCGTGATCAACCTCGGCGAGATGCGGCTGTACTACTATGCCAGCGACAGCGCCGAACCGGAGACGTATCCGATCGGCATGGGCCGCGACGGGTACGCGACACCCATGGGCGCGACGACCGTGGTACGGAAAGTCGAGGGGCCTTCCTGGTACCGCACCGCCAGCGAACGCGCGGACAAGCCCGAACTGCCGGCCATCGTGCCGCCGGGGCCCGACAATCCATTGGGTGCGTACGCGCTTTATCTTGGATGGCCGGGGTACCTGATCCATGGCACCGACGATCAGCGCAGTGTCGGACGCGAAGCCAGCCGCGGGTGCATCCGCATGTACGACGCCTCGATCCAGCGCTTGTACGACACCGTGGCGGTGGGAACCAAAGTTACAGTGGTCGATCAACCGGTCGGCGTCGCGCGCATCGACGGCGAACTATACCTGTCGGTGTTTCCATCGCGAGCGCAGGCCATGGACCTTGAAGACCATAACAGCTTCGTTACAGAAGCGCCCGACAACCTGACCAAAACGGTATTGGCCGCCGCCGGACCCGACTCCAGCCGGGTAGACTGGGAAACGGTCCGGCGGGCGGCCAATGAACGCAAAGGATACCCGATCCGGATTACGCAGTAAGGATCAGGCTCCGCCAGACGGCGACCGGTTTCCCGGTCACCGGATAGGCAATTACTTGCGCATACCGCTGTTTTCCATGCTGTTGACCTTGTTGGCAGCAGCCTCGGCGGCGGCCTCGGCAGCCTTGGCAGCCGCAGCGGCTTCCTGGGCGCTGCGAGCCGCCTGGTCGGCGCGGGCAGCGGCGTCGGACGCCTTCATGTTGGCGGCATCGATCTGCTTGCGGGCGGAGTCGTCCGAGCAGGCCGAAACCAGGGCGGTGGCGCCGATCAGCGTCAGGACGGTGGCAATCTTCTTCATGAGTCTTGTTCCTCGTTATTCGTTGCGCTTAGCTTGTTCAAAGTGACAAGGCCTCGCCGCTTATAGGCAAACCCGCCGATCCTGTAAATGCGTCAGCCAGGCAAAGGTTTCCTGGCCCTGCTGAATACATCGGCCCGCGTGTTTTCTGCGACATATATACAACAATTTACCCCAAGATGTTGGGGAACATCGGTCCGACGGTCACGTTCGATGCAGAGTTCGACAACAAGGAAACGCCGTCATGCTAAGATGGGCTATCATTTTCGCGATCATCGCCGTGATCGCTGGTGCGCTGGGTTTTACAGGCGTCGCAGGCGCCTCCGCCGCCATCGCCAAAATCCTATTCTTCGTGTTCGTGGCCGTATTCGTGCTGCTCCTGATCCTGGGGTTTACGATCTTCAAGAAGGCGTGATGCCGGCTCCTTCCGTCCGGCACCGGTCATGGGCAACGGCCGTTACCACGGGATCGATCCCTCGTCCTCGAAGAAACCGCCGGTCGGTCCGTCGTCGGGCAGGGTTGCAAGATGTACGGCGATGGCGGCACCCTGCTGGACGCTGCGCAGCCCGCTGTGCCCATTTAGATCTGTCGCCACGTAGCCGGGGTTGGCCGAGTTGACCTTCATGCCCTTGTCCTTCAGTTCCGCCGCCATTATGACGGTGATCATGTTGAGCGCGGCCTTCGATGCATTATAGGCTAAAGGTTTGACGGCTGCGAACGACCAGCCTGGATCGCTGTTCTGCGTCAGCGATCCAAGCCCGCTGGACATGTTGACGATCCGGGCCGATGCCGAGTTCTCCAGCAGGGGCAGGAACGCCCGGATTATTGCAAACGCTCCGAACACGTTGGTTTCGAACGTGTCTCGCAGCGTATCGACCTCGATGGTGCTTGCCGGCCCCTTGTCGAGAACGATCCCGGCGTTGTTGATCAGGATGTCGAGCCGTCCATGCTCCCGACGCACGGTTTCGGCAGCTTCGGCTATGACGCCCGCGTTGGTCACGTCAAGCACGACCGCGTAAGCGTCGAATCCTGCCGCCCGTAACTCGGCAGCCGTCTCTTCGCCCCGCGCCGGGTCGCGGGCGCCGATCAGCACCGTGATGCCCGAGATCCCGAGTTGCCGCGCGATCTCCTTGCCGATCCCCTTGTTGGCTCCCGTCACCAGGGCAATCTTTTTACCGGTCATATCTTTCCCTCTTCAGCTTGAACGAAACGGTCGGCC
Source organism: uncultured Rhodospirillales bacterium (assembly GCA_937873165.1). Taxonomy (GTDB): domain Bacteria; phylum Pseudomonadota; class Alphaproteobacteria; order CALMVH01; family CALMVH01; genus CALMVH01. The sequence goes on along the minus strand of CALMVH010000145.1, from coordinate 1,620 downwards.
AAGGCGGCGTTCAGACCATTGAACGTCGCGTCGTATGTCCCGTTCCGCTCGGCAAACCGCAACGCCTCCACGCGCTCTACGCAGATTTCATCGGCTTGTCCCGCCTGCATAAGGCTCATGACTTCGGCGATGAACTCGTCGAGTTTCATGGCGCGCGGGTCTTCAGCGCCGTCCATCAGGTCGGTTTGCACATACGGCGGCACCAGTTCCAGTACTTCAATGGAGGTACTCTTCAACTGGTAGCGCAGCGACTGCGTGTAGGAATGGATGGCGGCCTTGGTTGCGCAATAGGTCGGCGTAAGGGCAAGCGGCACAAAGGCGAGCCCGGACGATACGTTCATGACTGCGGCGCTCGGCTGCTTCATCAGCAGCGGCAACAGCGCGGAAGTCAGGCGGATCGGTCCCAGCAGGTTGGTGGTGACGATGCTTTCCGCAACAGCAAGGTCGGCGGGGTTCAGCACGCTTTCCGGCTTCATGATGCCTGCGTTGTTGATCAGCACGTTCAGCGCGGGGAAGCGCTGTTCCACCTCCCGCGCAAAGGCGCCGATCGACTCGGTACGATCGATATCCAGAGTCAGGTAGTGCATCCCGGGATTGGCTTCCACGACCTGCCGCAGCGTGTCGGCACGGCGCCCGGCGATGATCACCGTGTTACCCCGTTTTTGGCTGGCCTCCGCCAGGCCGCGCCCGATGCCCGAGCCGCCCCCGGTAACAAGAACCGTGTTTCCTGTATGCTTCATAATGGAATTCCTTTCTGCGGCACGATATGCAACGCCTGCTCTCTCTTGGAAAGACGGCACTAGAAAGAGAGCTACTTACCGGGAGGAAACCGCATGTCCGTGTCAGACCCCTTGTCCCTGTCCCGCCACCCGGAGGCCTCGTGCCTCGCCGATCCCGAGGTCGATGCGCTGGTACGCGACGTGATCGGACGGGTGGCGGATAAATGGACCATGCTGATCCTGGAGGAACTGGAAGAACGGGGCGCCCTGCGTTTCACGCAACTCGCACGGTGCGTGGCGGGCATCAGCCAGAAGATGCTGACCCAGACCCTGCGCCGGATGGAGCGGGATGGACTGGTCAAGCGCACCGTCCATGCGGTCGTGCCGCCCCGCGTCGACTATACCCTGACGCCATTGGGGCACAGTCTGGGGGCTGCGTTCTGCGGCGTTTGGGGATGGGCGGCTGAAAACCTGAACGAGGTGCAGAAAGCGCGCCACGCGTTCGACGGCATGACAGCGGCCCGGTGACGGCAATCGGCGGGCAGCG
>CALMVH010000145.1:0-344 GCA_937873165.1 uncultured Rhodospirillales bacterium | reverse complement strand
GATCGATTTCGGGAACATACGTCATGAACGCATCGCAAGCTTCCGGGCCTTCCGCCGCCTTGCCCCAAAACGAGGCCGCGTGGCGAACGCGGTTTGGCGCAATCGAGATCCGGCCTGCGCCCTATACGCCGCCGTGCCACGGCGAGATCGTGGTTCAAAACCGCGCGGTGGCGATCAACCCCATCGACTGGATCCTGCAGGCGCTGGGCGACATCTTCTTCCCGTGGCTGAAACGGCCGTTCATCCTGGGGTCGGATATCGCAGGCGACGTGGTCGAGACCGGCGGCGGCGTGTCGCGGTTCACCGTGGGCGACCGCGTCCTTGCCCACGGTGTCGCCTACGAC
>CALMVH010000144.1:3778-8584 GCA_937873165.1 uncultured Rhodospirillales bacterium | reverse complement strand
CGATGAGTTGTTCACCGAAGCCATCGGTCTCGCGACCGTCGACTCGCTGCCGAAGGACTATTTTATCGTCGAGGACGGCGTTAAGTTCGCCGGCCATCATCTGATCGTCGATCTGTGGGGCGCAAGCCGCATCGACGATCCCCAGCACATCGATGCCGCCCTGTGTGAGGCCGCGCTGGTTGCCGGCGCCACGATCCTGCACCACCATTTTCATCATTTCACACCCAACGGCGGCGTTTCAGGCGTCGTCGTGCTGGCGGAAAGCCATATCTCGATCCATACCTGGCCGGAGCGCGACTACGCCGCCATAGACATCTTCATGTGCGGCACCTGCGATCCCCGCGATGCCATTCCCGTGCTGCAGAAAGCCTTCAAGCCCTCGCAGACCGATGTTGACCTGTTCCGCCGGGGATCAGCCAACCTGGATGCGGCTTGACTGCCGACTGGCTGGGTGAAACCCTGTACCCTGATTGGGGACAGCGTTTCCTCGTCAAGGAAAAACTGGCTGGCTTCACCAGCCCGTTCCAGCACATCGAGGTGTACGACACCGCCAGCCACGGCCGCGTCATGGTGCTGGATGGCGCGATCCAGATCACGGAGCGCGACGAGTTCGTGTACCAGGAGATGCTGGTGCACGTGCCGCTGCTCGGTCATGGCGATGCCCGCAACGTGCTGATCATCGGCGGGGGCGACGGCGGCGTGCTGCGGCGCGTCCTGCAGCACCGCACGGTCGAGCAGGCGGTGATGGTCGAGATCGACGGCGACGTGATCCGGCTTGCAAAACAGTTCCTGCCCGGGATCGGCGGTGACGCGTGGACCGACAGGCGTGCCCAGATCATCGTCGGCGACGGCCTGCGATATGTCGCGGAGTCTCCCGATGCCGCGTTCGACGTGATCATCGTCGATTCGACCGACCCTGTGGGGGTCGGCGAGGTGCTGTTCACCGACGCCTTTTACGCCGATTGTGCGCGCGTGCTGACGCACAGCGGCCTGATCGTGAACCAGTGCGGCGTGCCGTTCATGCAAGCCGATGAACTGAGGGAGACCAGCGACCGGCGCGCCCGCGCGTTCGGCCATGTCTCGGCATATGTCGCGGCGGTCCCGACCTATGTAGGCGGGTTCATGACGCTGGGGATCGCCTCGAAGCAGACGCTGCCAGCCTTGTCCGTGGACGAGATAAGCCGCCGCGCCACGATCGCCGGATTGCAGGACATGCAATACTGGTCGCCGGACATCCATGCCGCCAGCTTTGCCCTACCCCCCTACATCGCGCGGTGCCTGTTGTTGTAGCATGTGCGCGGGCAAAGCCGTCTTGACACGCATCCCTGCCCCGACGCATAGTCCTGGCACTTGATGCCATGTCATCGGGGCTGTAGCTCAGCTGGGAGAGCGCCGCAATCGCACTGCGGAGGTCAGGAGTTCGATCCTCCTCAGCTCCACCAAATTCGACAAGCCGCCTGCCCAAAGCTGGTTGCCATCAACACGTTTCGATGACGATGCCCCCGAAACGGGCCTCGTCGGCACGGCATTTCCTGCCGTCTATGAAGCAATCGTGGCTCGGATAGTCCGCGCCGGTTGTTGCGTAGCGAGCAGCGTATCCCCCGGATAATCCAGCATTGAAGAAGGTGAGGCGCTCGCCGTTTGCCGACGATGCGCGGCTGGCGCAGGCGGAACAACCCGCGTGGGGATACCTGGCGCGGACCGGGACTTCCGCGCGGCAAATCGGGCAATGCTGAATAATGAAGCCCCCCAAGGATCTTGGCGGCGCCCCGCTCACTCGACTTCCCGCGTTCAATAGTCTAGTGATTCACCAAGGGAGACAAGGATGTCAGAGTCGTTCGACTTGTTCAAGAAAGCCGCCCAGGACTACGACCAAGCCAACGCCATGCTTCAGCAGATGACCAACATCGTCGGGCAGGTGGCAGCGGGGCTGAAGGATCGGGCGGTGTCGTTCAAGGAGATCACCAGCAGCATCCCGCCGGGGCGGGTCATGCATAACCGCGAGGACTGGCCGTCGGCGGAAACCATTATTTCGGTTTTGACCTCGGTACGCGATACGCAGAACACCCTGCGCCAGTGCTACGACGACCTGCCGCCGGAGGAAAAACGGCTTGTCCAAGCGCCCCTGTTTACGAAATAACGGGCTCACGCCGGCTTACCGAACCGATGGGCAGACTGACCAAGATTCCTCTATTAACCCTGCTTAAACCATCGTACACGATCCTGACCGAAACAATCGGGGATCGCGGGATGAGGGTGTTGCGTAGACTGGTGATCGGCACGGCTTTGACGGTCTCGGCTTGCTCCGGCGGCAATGGCGTTCGCATGAATGTCGCCGACGACAGCTGCGCAGGGCTGGGGTTTGCCGCGGGCAGCACCGCTTACGCGCAATGCGTGGAAGATCGCGATATCCGCAAGTCGGTGACCGACCGCTCGCTGATGGCGCCGTCGCACAATCCCGATCCGCTGAGCGTCAGCCAGCAGTACCAACACACGGTCGGCGCGATCGTGAACTGCACCAGCTATTCGCTGCCGGGTGCTCGGACGGTGTGCGGCTGATCAGCGGCCATTGGCCCTGTTCCAGACATATAGACTTGCCGCGGCGGCTTCGTATCCAAGCGTCGCGACCGTGTTCAGAACCGGCAAGCGCGCCAGTGTTGCCATCCAGCGGTTACGCGGCATGCGCTTCCAAATCGCGATCACGGCCGGCATCCCCGCGAGGACGCGGCCATTCCCGTCAACGGCATGGATACGATATTTGACGGCGTTCAACGTTACGCCATGCCGCGCAAGCGCTTCGGGAGAGTGCGTTACATCGGTCCAGCCACACGAGGCAAAGGCATCGGCATCGCTGCGCTGGTAGTGAACCGCCCCTGCCCTGCATACGGGACATTGTCCGTTGTACAGGATCTCGGGCTCGCTCATGCGGGCAGCTTCAACCTGCGCCGGGCTTCCGGCAGGGTAATGTCCAGAAGGTAATAGCCAGCCAGCCAGCCGTGCTCGGATGCTTCGGCCTCGTCCAGCGTCACGACCGTATAATGGTCCTTCGCCTCTGCCCAGGCTCCGGTCGGCTCGTTGAACTTGGGGGGCGTTTCCAGCGGAGCCACGAACTGATCGTCGCGAAGTCCCAGAATTTCGACGCAGGCCTCCAGGCTCAGCTCGCGCACCACGGAATGACCCTCGCTCGGCTCCGGTGTTTCGCCGAACATCCACAAACCGGCCATGGTAAATCTCCTTTGCGCATTCAACCCGGCAGTGGGTAAAAGGTTGCGTCAGCCGGTGACAACGGCCCAGGCGGCCTGCGACAGGGTGGCCATATAAGCGTTCATGCCCAAGGGCAGGCGGCCATAGATGTGGAATACGGCGGGCTGAGTCACCAGTCCGAACAGCAGAGCCGTTACCAAGGTGGCATTGCCCCGGGGGATTTCCCCCGTCGCCATTCCCGCCTCGATCACCCGCAGGACCACGTCCACGGGGCTCGGCATGTCTTCGGTCATCCTGGACAATTGTCCGTGCTGGGTCAGGAACAGGAAGCGGAACAGCGGCAGGTTCGTGTCATGCAAATGACAGTACGCCGCTATGATGCTGTCGATCTTGCCCCGCAGGGAGCTTTGCGCCGCGGCGGCGCGCTCGATTTCCTCCGCCAAGCCGCAGTACCCATCGATGAAGATCTGCCAGATCAGCTCGGCCTTGCTGGAGAAATGGCGATATACCGCCGGTTCGCTGATGCCGACCCCGTTCGCGATATCCTTCAGCGTCGCGGCTTCCACGCCCCTGGCCGCGAACTGAAGCAGCGCCTGCTGCACGATCTTTTGCCGGGTGACGGCGCCCTTGCGCAAGATTGTCGATGCAGGGTCGGCCATGGATGATTGTTTCCGAGCCTGCCTGCAAATGCAACGATAACCGGCGCCCGCGCCTGCATTCACGACAATTTCATGGTTTTCCGACACAAAGGCGTATGCCGTTGCGCCTCGTATCACGATCCCTTCACCTGCCTCGCGTTGTCCTGGGTATGCGCGCACGGCTGTTACTGCTCGGCCTGTTTGCCGTCGCGCCAATTGTGCTGCTGGAAGTACACAATGCCGACACGCTGGAAAAACAAACCATCGCAGACGCGCATGTGGAGGCGCGGCTGATGGCAGGCGAAGCCAACGGCCGCTACGACGATGTCATTCTACAAACCAGAACAACCCTGGAGTTTCTGGCTGATGCGCGGGAGATCAAGCATCTGGACCAAGCCGCCTGCGATCAGCTGATGAAAAATACGGTAACGCGGTACCCGTGGTTCACGGCTGCTTTTGTCAAGAATATCCAAGGCGATACGATCTGCTTCGACAAGCCGGATCGCCGAAATGTCAATATTGGCGACAAAGATTACTTCATCAAAGCCATTCACACGAAGTCGTTTACAGTCAGCGATTTTCTTATCGGGCCCTTGTCTCATAAGCCGGTGGTTATTGCCGTGCAGCCGGTTCTCGACGAACAAGGCAAGGTCCAGGCGATCGTGGGCACGCCGATCAATCTCACAGTCTTCAACTCCCTGTTTGCCGGTTATGAAACGGGCACGACCAGCGTCACGATCTTCGATGGCGCTGGCAAGGTCATCGGACGCTACCCCGATGGAGAGAAGTTCGTCGGCACCGATGTTTCAAAAACACCTGTGTTCATTGCGGCAAAGCGGGTGGGAAGCGGCGAGGTTGAGGCCAGCAGCCTGTCCGGCGACTTGCGAATCTTTGCCTTTAAGCCCTTTACGGATGCCGACGCGTACATTGCCGTAGGAATACCGAAGCAGCCCATCATCGATGC
>CALMVH010000144.1:229-3768 GCA_937873165.1 uncultured Rhodospirillales bacterium | reverse complement strand
CCGCACGGCATCGGCTTATGAAGAACCTCGGTGTAATAGCGGCTGTGCTGCTAACCGCCGGCGCGGCTTCGGCTTTCATATTTGAAATCCTGATCATACGGCCTGCCGAGTCGCTCAGCCAGGCTGCGATCGCCATGGGCAACGGCAACTACGATGCCGCACCATCCATCGAATCGTCGATGCCCGAGATCGGGCGGCTACTCCGTTCATTCAGGCGCATGGCAGCGTCGTTGCGCCAGCGCGAGTCGGAACTGAGGGCCAGCGAGCAATCTGCACAGACACTTAACCGCAACCTGATGCTGGGTGAACAGATCGCTAACGCAGGGTATTGGCGAGTCGAGTTCCCATCGCAGTTGCTGCATTGGTCGACCGGCGTCTACCGGATCTTTGGGCAGGACCCCCGCAGTTTCGAGGTTACACTGACTTCCGCGATTGACTCCATCCATCCCGATGATCGCCAGACAGTCGCCGAATCGGTCGAACTCGCCTTTGCCCTGCAACGCGACTTCGAATACACCGTGCGCATCATCCGCGCCGATGGCGCCATCCGGCACATGCAATCACGCGGCTTCTGCGAGATCGGCCCGGATGGACAGGTCTCCGCCCTGTTCGGCGCGGTCCTGGACGTAACCCGGATGAAAGAAATTGAAGAAGGCTTGAAGGTCGCCCGGCAAGCGGCGGAAACGGCCAGCCGCGCCAAAAGCGATTTCCTGTCGAGCATGAGCCACGAGTTGCGGACCCCGCTGACCAGCATCATCGGCTTCGCGGATTTAATGCTGATGCGCGATGCATCGGATACCAACCGCCGGTACCTGACGCTGCAACGCGAGTCCGGTCAGCATCTTCTGTCATTGATCAATGACATCCTCGATCATTCAAAGATCGAGGCGGGTAAGCTTCAGCTGGAATCGATCCCGTTCGACCTGCGCGCACTGGCTGAGTCGTGCCGTGAAACCATGTCGTTCGAAGCCACCCGCAAAGGGCTGGACTTTGCCTGCACCGTTGGCGTGACCGTACCGCATTTCGTCGTGGGCGATTCCAGCCGCCTGAAGCAGGTAATCCTGAACCTGATGAGCAATGCCATCAAGTTCACGTCATCCGGCATGGTGTCGCTGGACATATCCCTGCAAGGCATGGCGGGGGATGTCGCGGCGCTGGGTTTCAGTGTCCGCGATACAGGGATCGGCATCGCCAGCGACAAAGCCCGCAGCTTGTTCCAGCGCTACGTCCAGGCGGAAACCTCCACCAGCCGCCAGTACGGGGGAACCGGCCTGGGCTTGTCGATCTCGAAAAGCCTGGTGGAAGCGATGGGAGGATCGATCGGGGTGGAAAGCCTGCCCGGCACCGGCAGCACCTTCTGGTTCGACATCCGCCTTCTATCGGCCGACGACCTGAACCAGGGTTCCAGCGCCCCGGAACAAATCCCGGTGAAACGGCGCAGCCACATCCTGCTGGCGGAAGACTCCCCGATAAACCAGCTTCTGTTGGCCGACCTGCTAACCACCCTGGGCCATGAGGTAGAGGTGGTCGGCAACGGTGTGGAGGCGGTTGCCGCAGCCAGCACACGCCCGTTCGACCTTGTGTTTATGGATGTGCAAATGCCAGGCATGGACGGCCTGGTTGCCACGCAAACCTTGCGTTCGCTGCACAATGCAACCGTTCCGATCTTTGGTTTGACGGCCAACGCCCTGCCCGACGATATAGGGCGGTGCCTGGCCGCCGGCATGGACGGTCACCTCGCCAAACCCGTGGATATTCAGGCACTAGCCGCAACCATCGACAGGATCATGGAAACAGCCGCGTCCTGAAGGCTATCACTGGGACATGCCCGGCATCGCCATGCCGGGCATGCTATGGCCAGCCTTCAACGGCTGAACCGTGACAAATGTCTGGACCGGGCCTGCCTGGCTGAAGGTCAAGGTCAGTGGAAAGATGTCTCCCGCCTTAAGCGGTTGCTGCAAGCCACTCAGCATGAGGTGGCTTCCTGCCGGTGCCAAGGTTACCGAACGGCCCTTGTCGATAGCCAGGCTATCGAGCGGCTGCATTCTCATCATGCCGCCCATTACCGTACCTTCATGCAGTTGCGCCTTTGCTGCCACCGGGGTACTGGCGCTGGTCAGCGTATCGGCTTCGCCCCTGTCCATGATCGTCAGGTACACGGCTGCGCTTGACGAGCCCGGCGGAGTGGCGCGCGCCCAGGCGCCGCTTATGACGACGGAGCCCTGCGACGGCTGGGCATTGGCGGACGCGGACAGCGCCAGTACCAGTACGCCGCTCAGGAGTGTCCGGTTCATAGGCGTGGTGTAGCTGATTATGGCGGCGGATCAACCTTGCTTGTGCCTAGGGACTCATGCCGAACGCTGGCATCATCGTGCCAAGCTTCGACACAAGCGCGACGGCTGCCAATGCCAGCCATTGTTCGGCGGCAATGGTGGTCAGAAGTGCAGTTCGGATTGATGGTCCTGCAGTCAGCCTTGGCAAGAGAATGGCTCGATTGACGAGCGCCAGGGCGGTCATGGCCGCGACGGCGGCAATCTTTGCGCATAGCACCAGTCCATACGCTGTCAAAATCAGAGCGGGAAGCGAACCGACCAGGAACCAGGCGTTGACAGACCCCGTGACAAGGATCAGCGAAACCGCAATCGTTCCCGCCAGCGAAAACCGCATCAGCGCGCGTCGCACCACCTCATCATTCGGCCAACGGCGGATCAACCAGAGCAAGGGCGCAAGCCCTCCAACCCAGACGGAGGCGGACACCATGTGAACTGCCTGGTTGACAAGGTGCAGCCAGACACCATTGCCGATGCCCATCGCCCCGTGCCCGACGCCCGCCAGGGTCACGACCGAAAGGAAGGACAGCCCCGCGACAAGCCTTACCCGCTGGCCTGACAGGCTGCACACGATCGCAAGCCCCAGCAAGATCCCCGTGTGCCAGCGCCAGATATGTCCGAACTCGGTATGTTCCAGTACCTTGCCAATCATTGGGGGCGAAGACCACGCGCCGGGATCGCCGCTGATCGCCACCGTATCGATATCCAGCCATGCCAGCGCCGACAGGAACGCAGCCCATCCAAGCGCCAGCCGCGCCCACCGGGCATCCGGCAGGCGCGCGGCGGTGTAGAGGGGAAACGACGATGCTCCCAGGAGGAGCATCGTCGTGGCGAAATGCACAAACCTGATCGCGATCAGGACTGTATCCGCCGATCCTTCGGTCATGGCGCGACCGGCCCTACCGTGAAGCTGTAGTGCCCAGTTGTATGATGGGTATCGACCGACACCACCGCCCACGCGACCGTGTAAGTACCTGGAGCCAGCTTTGCTTTTGGCTTCACGATCATCACGGTGTTGTCAGCCGGGTCTAGGACCGGGACCTCTGTCGGCACGGCTGCGTCGTTCAGGGTCACGGCGACGTGGCTGAAATCCACCTCCACCCCTTGCGTGAACTTCAGGCGCAGTTCGCCGGGCGGTGGATTGCCGTCGGACCCGACCTTCGGCGTGGCCTCGTCGAGAAAGGCATGGGCCTGCGCCCCAAGCGGCAT
>CALMVH010000144.1:0-219 GCA_937873165.1 uncultured Rhodospirillales bacterium | reverse complement strand
CTGGTCGTTTCCTCCAAACAGGGGTGGGCCGAAGATGGCCGGCAGCAGGGCGTCTAGGAACACATGGAACTGCCCGATAACGCCCACGCCATGCTGGTTCGCGGATGTGATCGGCATCGTCGCCTCCAAACCGAACTGCCAGGTTTCAGCCAGGTAGATCACGCCGGGATTGATCGTGCCGCTCAGTTCGTGATCGCCCTGGTTCAGGCCGTACGACAG
>CALMVH010000143.1:7087-8708 GCA_937873165.1 uncultured Rhodospirillales bacterium | reverse complement strand
GCCGTTTGGACACGATCTGCAATCGGCCAAGGATCTGAACAAGGAGATTCTGCAGACCCTGGACGAAAGCCAGGTATTCCGCATGGATCATTTCCTGGGCAAGGAAACTGTTCAGAACATCATGGCCTTGCGGTTTGCCAATGGCGTGTTCGAGCCGATCTGGAACCGCGATCACATCGACCACGTGCAGATTTCCGTGACCGAGACGGTAACGGTTGAAAAGCGCGGCAAGTTCTACGAGGCGACCGGCGCCATGCGCGACATGATGCCCAACCACCTGTTCCAGCTTCTGTCGCTGGTCGCGATGGAGGTGCCACAATCGTTCGACGCGGATGCGGTTCGCACCGAAAAGGTCAAATTGCTGCAAAGTGTCAAGCCCATGACCGAGGAGCAGGTGCAGACATGCGCGGTGCGGGGTCAGTACGGCGCGGGCACGGTCAAGGGACGGGAGGTCAAGGACTACCGCCAGGAAGAGGACGTCGAACCGCAGTCCAACACCGAAACGTACGTCGCAATCAAGCTGATGGTCGACAACTGGCGCTGGGCGGGCGTGCCGTTCTACCTGCGGACAGGCAAGGCGCTGGCGAAGCGCGAGTCGGAGATCGCGATCCGCTTTAAGCAAGCGCCGTTCACCATGTTCCAGGATACGCCCGTCGAAAGTCTGGCGCCGAACTACATGGTCCTGCACATCCAACCGGATGAAGGCATTTCCCTGATGTTCAATGCCAAGGTTCCAGGGCCGACCGTGCGCATGGAAGGCGTCAACATGCGTTTCAGCTACAAGGATTACTTCGAGCAGGTGCCGCGCACAGGCTACGAGACCCTGCTTTACGACTGCATGATGGGCGAAGCGACGCTGTTCCAGCGCGCCGACAACGTCGAAGCCGGCTGGGCCGTCGTTCAGCCGATTATCGACTACTGGAAGAACAACAAGGCGACCGACTTCCCCAACTACGCAACGGGCAGCTGGGGGCCGACGGCGGCCGACGAGTTGCTGGAAAACGACGGCCGGTCGTGGCGCACCAGCAATGAGTAAAGATGCGGCGGGCATCAAGCTGTTACTGGCAGATGTCGATGGCACGCTGGTCACGAAGGAAAAAATCCTGACTGACCGGGCGCGTCAATCGGTGCTGGACCTGAAGCGAAAAGGCATCCGTTTCGCGCTCACCAGCGGCCGCCCGCCGCGTGGCATGAAGATGCTGTTGCAGCCGTTGGAGATCGACACGCCGGTGGCCGGGTTCAATGGCGGCCTGTTCGCCAATCCGGATTTGTCAACGGTCGAGCAGAAGACACTGCCGCCCGATACCGCCCAGCGCGCCGTCGACGTGATCCTGCAGGCTGGCATCGACTGCTGGGTTTATAACGGTGAAAACTGGTATGTGCGCGACAAGGCCGCGCCACACGCCGATCGGGAGGAACGCACCGTGCAGTTCCAACCGTCGGTGGTGAAGGATTTCGAAGGGCTGCTGGACCAAGCCGTCAAGATCGTCGGGGTCTCCGACGATGACGATAAGATGGCGGCGATGGAGAAAAAGATGCAGGAGACGGTGGGCGGAGATGCCTCGGCCGCGCTGTCGCAGCCCTACTATCTCGACATCACGAACAAGGATGCGAACAAAGG
>CALMVH010000143.1:0-7077 GCA_937873165.1 uncultured Rhodospirillales bacterium | reverse complement strand
CTTCGTTGTCGGTTACCTGGCAAAGACCTTTGGCCTGCGCGAGGACGAGATTGCCACGATTGGCGACATGCCGAACGATGTACTCATGTTCGTGAAAAGCGGCTTCAGCATCGCCATGGGCAATGCTTCCGACGAGGTCAAGGCGCAGGCCAGCGTCACCACCGACGGCTTCGATAACGAGGGCTTTGCCAAGGCCGTCGAGACACATTTCCTCAAGGATTGAACATCATGACCGCACGCGTAGACGAAATCCTCAGCTGGTATGGCTCGGACAATCCCGGCACGCTGACCAACCTCGCCCGCCTGATGAACCATGGCAATCTCGCGGGCACGGGCAAGTTCCTGATCCTGCCGGTCGATCAGGGGTTCGAGCATGGTCCGGGCCGGTCGTTCGGCATGAACCCGCCGGCCTACGATCCGCGCTACCACTACCAGCTTGCCATCGATTCGGGCTGCAACGCCTACGCCGCGCCCCTGGGCTTCCTCGAGGCCGGCGCGCGCGCGTTCGCGGGCAAGATGCCGACCATCCTGAAGCTGGACAATCACGACGTCACGCAGGACGAGGAAGACCCTACCCAGGCCGTTACCGGAAGCGTCGAGGACGCGCTGCGGCTGGGCTGCTCCGCGATCGGCTTCACGATCTATCCGGGTTCGGCGCACCGGCTGGAAATGTACGAAACGCTGCGCGGCCTGGCCGAAGAGGCCAAGGCAGTGGGTCTTGCCGTGGTCGTCTGGGCCTATGTGCGCGGATCGACGATCAAGGGAGAGATGCAGACTGCCATCGACCTGATCGGCTACGCGGCGCATATCTCTGCCCAGCTCGGCGCGCATATCATCAAGGTCAAGCTGCCGAACGACAAGCTGTGCCTGGAGCCCGCGAAGAAGGTCTATGAGGCGCAGAACATTCCGATTTCTACCTTGACGGAGCGCGTCGCCCACGTCGTGCAGTGTGCGTTCAACGGCCGGCGCATCGTAATCTTCTCCGGCGGCGACAAGGTTGGCGACGACCAGTTGTTTGGCGAGATTCGCGCCATTCGCGACGGCGGCGGGTTCGGATCGATTATCGGCCGCAACTCATTCCAGCGCCAGCATGACGATTCGGTCAAGATGCTGCACCAGGTCCAGGATATCCTTACCGGCAAGGTTCAGTGAGCGGACATCCGACTCTCGTAGCGCCATCCATCTTGTCGGCCGACTTCGCCCGGCTGGGGGAAGAGGTTCGAGCCGTGGAAGCAGCCGGCGCGGACCGGCTGCATGTGGATGTGATGGATGGACGCGTTGTACCCAATATCACGCTAGGTCCGCCGATCGTCCAGGCGATCAAGCGTGTGGCGACGAAGCCGCTGAATGTGCACCTGATGATGGTGGAGCCGGAACGCTACATTTCCGACTTTGTCGCGGCAGGAGCGGATCACATCCTGGTGCATGCCGAACCCGCGGCCACCACGCATCTTCACCGCACGCTGGGTCAGATCCGGGATGCGGGCAAGCAGGCCGGCGCGGTCCTCAATCCCGCGACCCCGCCCGAAATGCTGGAATACGTTCTGCCCCTGTGCGACATCGTGCTGGTGATGACCGTTAACCCTGGTTTCGGCGGCCAAAGTTTTATACCGGGCATGCTGCGCAAGATCGTGCAACTGCGCGCCATGATCGAGGCGCAGAACCTTGACTGCCGATTGGAAGTCGATGGTGGGCAGACGCCACAGAACGCGTGGCAGTGCATCGAAGCAGGAGCCAGCATCATCGTGGCTGGATCCGCCGTGTTTCATTCAGGCGATTACGCCGCTGCCATCGCAGGCGTGCGCGAAAGCCGTTCCCCAGCTGGAGTTACCGCAGATGCCAGGATTTAACGAGGCCGAAAAACATATCTTCCCCGATGCGGAAGCTTTGGCGGCGGCGGCGGCGGCCTGGTTGACGGGGCTTGCCAAGGACTCGCAAGGCTTGTTCCGGGTGTGCCTCAGCGGCGGTTCGACGCCAAAGCGCCTTTACGAATTGCTTGCGACGAGATTTTCCGAGGCGTTCCCGTGGGATCGCGTTCACTGGTACTTCGGCGACGAACGCTACGTGCCCTCGGACGACGAGAAAAGCAATTACCATATGGCAAACATTGCAATGTTCAGCCATGCGCCAATTCCACACGATAACATCCATCGCGTACTGACTGAATCGGAACGGCCCGAGATTGCCGCAGGCCGATACCAGTCGAACCTCCAGCGTGCCAACGGCGGCGAGGCCTTGTCCAGCGCCAAGCCGTTCTTCGACGTCATGCTGCTGGGCCTGGGCGAGGATGCGCATACCGCATCCCTGTTCCCGGACAACAAGGCGCTGAAGGAGACCAAGGCCTGGGTGGTGTCCGTCCCCGACGGAACACCGCCGACCCGCATTACCCTGACTTTCCCGGTCCTGAACAGCGCTCGCCACGCAGCCTTCCTGGTTGCGGGCGCCGGTAAAAAGCCAGCGCTCGAGCGGGTCGTCAAGGGCGACAAATCGGCACCCAGCGCGCATATCGCACCGGTCGGCACACTTCACTTTTTTGTCGATGAAGCGGCCAAAGTCCAGGGTTTCTGATGGATCAGAACGAGGCGAAGCGCAGGGCGGCGAAAGTCGCCGTTGCCGAAATCCAGGGCGATATGCTGATCGGCCTAGGGACCGGCAGCACGGCTGCAATCTTCGTCGACCTGCTGATTGAAAAAGTACGCACGGAAAACCTGCGGGTTACAGCTGTTTGCACGTCTGAGCGCACGGCGGCCCAGGCACAGGCCGGTGGCATCCAGATGGCGGATTTCAGCCAGCACACCACCCTGGATGTAACTTTTGACGGTGCCGATGTCGTCGATCTCACATCATTCGCGTTGCTTAAAGGTCTGGGTGGCGCACTTTTGCGCGAAAAGATCGTGGCGCAGGCAAGCAAGCGGCTTGTGATCATGGTTGATCCCAGCAAGGTCACGCCTCGCTTCGGCGGCACGCTGCCGGTCGAGATCGTGCAGTTCGGACACCGGGCCACGCTGGCGCGACTGGCGCAGTTCGGCCAGGTCGTCATCCGTACCGGCAGGGACAGCACGGACACGTTCCTGACGGATGGCGGCAATTACATCGCCGATCTTACTGTTTCCTCCATCGACAATCCAGACGATCTTCAGACCAGATTGAAGACCATCGCGGGCGTTATCGAGACAGGGCTGTTCATCCGAATGGCGAAAACCATCATTGTCGGCGAAGAAACCGGGCCTGCGGTTTACCACGACCCGCACGGCTGATCACAGGGATGCTGCCGTCGCGTGCTAAATTCCTGCTGGACGCGGCGGGCCTGTTATTCAGTGCAATGGCGATCGTTTTTCTGTTCCTAGTCTGGAGGCTGGCATCTGGTCCGGTCAGGCTGGACGGTCTTCAGGCGGTCGTCGAGTCACAGATCCAGAAGCATACGGGCGTGGCAGCATCGTTTGCCCATCTTGCGGTTGGAGCGAACGACTACCGTGGTCCATTCGTGGTTCACGCATCCGGTGTCGCCGCCAGCCTGCCAGACGGCGCTGGCACGGCTTCGCTCGACGAACTGACCCTGAAATTGTCGCTGCGGGACCTGGTTCATGGCCGCATCCGGCCGATTTCGCTCAATGTCAGCCATCCGGTTGTTCTTCTAAAAGCACGGCAGCCGCTATCCGGCACCACGCCGAGTAAGACAGAAGCTCATGAGGACCCCGTTGGCGCAATCCTGAAACCATCCCCGGCGAGTCCTTTGAACGCGTGGCGTAGCGCCAGCATCAGCAACGGTGAGATCGTGATGGTCGATCGTGCCGGTCAGACGATCGTGACGTTGACGGGAATCGAAGGCCGATTGAAACGCTTGACCGCGGGAGCGTCGCTTGGCTTGTCGGGCACCATTGCGGGTCAGGGTGGCAATGGCCTGATGAGCGTGACCGCCCAATACGATGAAGGCGGCCGCGGAACGGTACAGTTCCATTCCGATGCGCTGCCGATTAACATGCTGTCCACTGTCTCGGCGGCCACAGCCGCGCTCGCGGCGGTACAGGTGCCAGTTTCGGTCACCGGAAGCGGGACCTTTCAAGGCCTGTCGCCACTCGACCTCCGCCTCACCATGAACTTCGGCCCGGGGGCAGTTGTCGATCCCCAGCGTATTCCCGCGACGCTGCTCGTCAAGGGCGGAAGCCTGACGGCATCGTACAACCAGGGTGCTAGAACAGCGCGGCTTGACGATCTGCACCTGGCGTTTGAAGGCTTCGATCTTGCCGGCAGCAGCGTTGCCACCACTGGCGATCGTCTGCGCCTGTCCTCCGACGTAGTGGTGCGCGGACTTCACGTCGATGATTTGGGTAAGTATTGGCCCATCGATGCTGCCCCTGGTGGACGAAGCTGGGTCACGCAGAACCTTGAAAACGGCGTGGTGGATGAGGCCACTCTTAACTTAAAGGCCAGTGCGGCCGCAGACATGCCAGATGCGCTGTGTATCGATTCGGTCACCGGCACGATGAAGGTGTCGGGGGTGACGACCCATTATTTCAAGAAGCTGCCCCCGGTGCAGCAAACGGCCGCCGATATCGATTATGACATGAAGTCCATGACACTTCACCTTCTGGGCGGGAACGCTGCCGGCCTCGCTGTCACGGGGGGTACGATACGGATCGATAGATTTGATCGGCCCGAGCAGGTGATGAATATCGATATCGGCCTGAACGGCCCGGCGGCTTCTTACCTCACGATCCTTGATGCCGATCCCTTGCACTACGCGCGCAAGCTGGGACTGGCGATTAGCGCAGTGAAGGGATCGGGCGACACTCTGTTCCACATGGACTTTCCGTTGAAGCATGACCTGCAAACCTCGGAGATCAATCTGCATACCGAGTCTACCCTGCACGAAGCCGGACTGCCCAAAATCGTGCGCGGCCTTGATCTTACCTCGCTGAACGGCCGATTGCTGGTGGGGCAGGGTGGGTTGAAAGTTTCAGGACGAGGCAAGATCGGCGGCATTCCACTCGATCTGACATGGAACCAGGACTTTGACCGCAAGGCTCGGCTGCAAAGCGAGGCGTTGATATCCGGCGACCTTACCAATGCACAACGCCAGATACTCGGTATCGACGCTCCAGACAGGCTGACCGGTCCGATCGGCGTCAGTGGTCATTATCAGGATTTTGGCAGCACGGCGCAGTTTGCGGTCGCGGCCAACCTGAAGCGCAGCGACCTGCGCATCGACGAGATCGGGTATGATAAACCGCCGGGCGCGGCGGGCGAAGCCAGGCTGGTGCTAGAGCTTACGCACGGTGTGTTGCACCGGATCAGCGACATCGATGTGGAAGCGCCCGCCTTCACGGCGAAGGGATTCGCCGAGCTTACGCCCGATGGCAAGCTCGCTCGCTTGCGGATCAATCCCCTACAGCTTGCGAACACTAACGTAGATGTCGACATCAATGAAAAACCGGATGGCAGCCGCATCGCAATCAAGGGCGATACCGTCGACGTGACTTCGCTTTTGCACAAGCCAAAGGATGCGGCGCGTCAGAAAGCGCCTACCGCGACAACCGCTGACAACGCACCACCCCTAGAGATCGACGCGGATATCGGTTGGGTCCAGACATCGGCAGGCGATGGGCTGCGCAACTTCAATGGACAAGTTCTACTCACGAATCACCGGTGGCGGCATGCGGAGTTCAGCGCCGATGTGAAGGGCCATGGCCTTGCCGCCAGTTACCTGCCCGACGATGGACCGAACCCCGGCTATTCACTGGTGATACAAGCGGAAGACCTCGGCGCGGTTCTTTCCGCGCTCGGCCAGACAAACAGCATACAGGGAGGGGAGCTGCAAGGGAACGGGCGGCGCGAACCCGCGACCGACGACACGCCATTCCCACCGCTGACCGGATCCGTAACTCTTGGTCACTTCAGGGTCGCGAACCCTCCCGTATTCGCGCTATTGTTCAACCTGCTGTCCGTTCACGGCTTCATGGACACCCTGAAGGGCGATGCCGATATCCAGTTCGACAGGTTCACCGGGCGATACGCGCAGGAAGGCGAGGCCATCCGGATCGCTGACGGCAAGCTTGAGGGGGCTGCCATCGGGCTGACAATCGAGGGGTCCGTCGATCGTCAGTCCAACAAGATCGACCTGCGCGGGGTCGCCGTGCCGGCCTACGACGTCAACACGTTCCTGAACAATGTTCCGCTTCTTGGCAAACTGTTCACGGGCGGCGATGGAGAGGGGGTCTTTTCGACAACCTACAGCATTACCGGAACGGTCGATAAACCATCAGTGTTCGTAAACCCAGCTTCGATCTTCGCCCCGGGCATCCTGCGTACCCTGTTCTTCGAGTTGCCATTCGAAAGCCGCCACGATAATATTCCAGTTAACTGAAGTTCCAGTTCGAAAACATAACATAGCTGACGTGCTCACAGCACGACGGTGGTGGGAGTAAGACGTTTCAGAATAATCATAAGGGGGAAAAGTAGTGCGTAGCACAGGCCTCCCATCAGGATGGTTTTGTCGATACCCAAAGCGATGTTGAAAGCAATTGCCAGCGCGCTGCTGAAAACTCCCGCCGCACCGTTGATTCCCCAAAACCATGCCGTAGCCCGGCTGTCGACGGCGCTGACCAATTTCATGCCCGTCGGGAAGCCATAGCCCAGTAGAACGCCGATAGGTGACAGTGTAAGCAGGCAAACCACAGCGCGTCCAGTCAACGACGCTGTGCCAAAGACGGTGAACAATGAGGCGATGTAAACAGACATCACCGTTGTCACGGTGAAGGTAAGGGCACACCACACAAAGTAGGAACGAACATTCTTCAACGGGCGCCATTCCGAGAGAAAACTCCCAACGCCGGTAGACAAGATCAGGCTAAATAACACAATACCCAGCCCGTACACGGGATGACCTAGAAAGACTCCGAATCCTTGCAGCAGGGAAATTTCAAGAAGCATGAAGCCAATACCAATCAGCGTAAAGTAGCCACTTCCCGCGATCATAAACCGTTTTGACTTCAGCCGGATCGTGCCGAATAGAGGAAGTATAATTACGCCAACTGTGGTCAGAAATGAGAAGCAGATTATAATAAACAGGTTGAAGGT
>CALMVH010000142.1 GCA_937873165.1 uncultured Rhodospirillales bacterium | reverse complement strand
GCGCCGAGCCAGTTCATGTGGGGCCCGGACCTGCTGGTGGCGCCGGCGCCGCATGGCGAGCAGGCCTAGCCATATCAGGTGCTGCTGCCGCCGGGCGACTGGTACGACTACTGGACTGGGCTGCGCGTGGCTGGCGCGCCCGACGCGGTGGTCACCGTGGAGGGCAGGGCGCGGGTGCGCACCGAGGCCGACGCGCCGGGTCCTGGCCTGCGGCTGCTGCCGGTCACGCCGGTCCTGGAGGTGCTGCCGGTGTTCGTGCGCGCCGGCGCGATCATCCCGCGCCAGCCGCTGGTCCAGAGCACCGGGGAGGTGCCGGACGGGCCGCTGCAGCTGCACGTCTACCCGGGCCCGGACTGCCACGGCACGCTCTACCTGGACGATGGCACCTCCTTCGCCCATCGCGGCGACGGCTACCTGCGCAGCACTTTCCGGTGCGAGAGAATGGGCGAGGGGCTGGTGGTGCGCGAGACGGAGCGGGCCGGCGCGTTCCAGCCGTGGTGGCGGGAGATCGAGGTCGTGGTGCACGATGCCGGAGCGTTTGATGCTCCGGACTGGCAGCCCGACCCGGTAGCCCGCACCGCGACCGCCGTGGTGACGCCGGCCCGGCTCGCCGACGGGATTTTGCTGCCGCGCGTTGCGGCGGGCGACGCGGCCCTGCGCGCGCTGCGCAACCCGATGTGCAATCCCCTTCCGCTTCCCGATGGCAAGTATGCGGACTGGGGAACGATCGACATGACCTTTGATCCCAAGATAATGATGGCGCCTTGATGAAAATTGCAGCTTTCCTGATCCTGTCCCTGTTCGCCTGTATCCTGCCGGCGCATGCAGAAATGCACCTGGACATCACGAACCCGAACGTGGAGCCGATGCCGATCGCCGTGACCGATTTCTTCGGCGGCGCAGGGCAGGAATCTCAGGTCGGCCACCAGATCGCGCAGGTTGTCAGTGCCGACCTTGCCAGTTCGGGGCTGTTCAAGCCAATCGACCCAGCGGCCTTTGCGCAGACTTCCGATGCATTGCGGCAGGGACCGCATTTCGCCGACTGGAAGGTGTTGAACGTCCAGGCCTTGGTCAGCGGCACCGTCACCGCGCAGGGCGACGGGCGTCTCAGGGTCGAGTTTCGGCTGTGGGATGTCCTGGGTGAGGGGCAGATGGCCGGCATGGCCTACACCACCCAGCCCGCGAACTGGCGCCGCATCGCGCACATCATCGCCGATACGATCTACCAGCGCATCACTGGCGAGACGGGATACTTCGACACGCGCGTTGTCTATGTGGCGGAAAGCGGACCGTACCAGAAGCGTGTGAAGCGGCTGGCCATCATGGATCAGGACGGCTTCAACACGCGCTATCTCAGCGACGGATCGAACCTTGTGCTGACGCCCCGCTTCTCGCCAACGGTCGCCGAAATCACTTACATGGCATATGTGAACAACCATCCGCGCGTGTACCTGCAAAACATAGACAGCGGCCGGCGCGAGCTTTTGATCGATCTGCCTGGCATGACGTTCGCGCCGCGTTTTTCGCCGGACGGCAACAAGGTGATCCTGAGCCTGGCCCAGAACGGCGCTTCTAACCTGTACGTCATGGACCTGCGTACCCGGCAGACCCGGCAATTGACCAGCGACCAGTCGATCAGCACCGCGCCGTGCTACTCGCCGGATGGCACAAAGGTCGCGTTCGAGTCCGATCGCGGGGGTAGCCAGCAGATCTATACGATGAACGCGGATGGATCGGGTGTGAAGCGCATCTCGTTCGGGTCCGGCAAGGCGACCTATGCCAATCCCGTCTGGTCACCCCGGGGCGATCTGATCGCGTTCACCAAGATCTCGGGCGGCACGTTCTACATCGGCGTTATTAAGCCGGACGGCACGGGAGAACGCGAGATTACCGAAGGCTACGATGTGGAAGGCCCGACTTGGGCGCCCAATGGCCGCGTGCTCGCGTATTTTAAGGAAAATCCCAGCGGGCCCGGCGGCCGCGAGCGGACGGCCAAGCTGTATTCGATCGACATCACCGGGCAGAACGAGCGGCAGCTGCCCACACAGGGCGATGCCTCCGATCCGGCGTGGTCGCCCCTGATCCCGTAAGGCCAGGAATGGAAATCGCCTTGACTTTGACTGTAAATCCTCGACTTTCACCCCCATCGTTTCATCATCTGACTACCTGAACCCGGAGATCCCACATGCGTATGAAATTTCTTCCCGCCTTCGCCGTCGTACTCGCCATCTCGGCCTGTGCCGACAAGGACAAAAACGCCGGTGACACGAGTGGCATGGGTAACGGCAGCGATGTCGGACATATTGGCGGGGGGGTGAATTCCAATGGCGTGCAGCCGGGTACCGAGCAGGACCTGGCGCAAAACGTCGGCGATCGCGTGCGGTTCGAGACCAACCACTCCGACCTGACCACCGAAGCCCGCGCGACGCTGGACCGCCAGGCGGCATGGCTGAAGAAGTACGGAAACCTGACGGTCACGGTCGAAGGCCATTGCGACGAGCGCGGCACCCGCGAATACAACCTTGCCTTGGGCGAACGCCGCGCCGAAGCCGCCAAGCGGTACCTGGTGGCTTCGGGCATCCCTGCCAACCGCATCCAGACGGTCAGCTACGGCAAGGAGCGTCCGGAAGTGGCCGGCTCGGACGAGCAGGCCTGGGCGCAAAACCGCCGGGCTGTTACGGTTGTGAACTGACGCCATGCGGAAGACGGTTCGTGAGATCGTGAGGTCAGTTGTGCCGCTAGCGGTCGCTGCAATGATCTGCGTGTGTTCGCCCCGGCTGCTCCACGCCGAGTCGGACGATACGCTGATGCTCATGAACCGTCTCAACGATCTCGATGCCCAGGTGCAGACTCTAAAAGGGCAGCAAGGGCGAGGCGGCGCTGGCGCTGGACCCGTGATGCCGAATACGGCGGGTGGTGGGGCCGCAGCTGACCTCGATGTGCGGTTGGCGCAGATACAGGATCAGATCCGCACGTTGACGGGCGAGGTCGAGACCCAGAGCAACCAAATAGCCCAGATGAAGACCGAGAACCAGCGCATGGTCCAGGACATGCAGCTGCGGTTGAACGACCTGGAGGCCAAGGTGGGTGGCACCGCGTCTCCAGTCGCCGCACGCGAGGAGCAGGCGCCTTCCACGGCAGTTCCTGCCGAGGCGTCCCAAGGCGGCAGGCTTGGCACGCTGGTGCCGGGCCCGAACGGGTCGGTTCCGGCACCAGCATCCGGCGGATCGCCGGAAAAAGACTACGAGACGGCTTACAATCAACTGGGCCAGGGGGATTACGCCGGTGCCGAGGCCGGGTTTTCCGCGTTTTTGAAGCGATATCCGAAGCAGGCGCTCGCGCCACAGGCGGCTTATTGGCTGGGCGAGACGTTCTACGCGCGCGGGATGATGGAACAGGCTTCGGCCAAGTTCGCCGATACCTATAAGCAATATCCGAACGGCGCCAAGGCTCCGGATTCCCTGCTGAAATTAGGCATGTCGCTGGGGCGGCTGGGCAGGACCCAGCAGGCCTGCTTGACCCTGGCGGAACTCGGCAAGCAGTTCCCGGCCGCATCGTCCAAGATCAAGAGCACGGCCGCGCAGGAGCGGGCGCATTTCAAGTGTCAGTAATCCGCTAGTCTCTCTCGATTCCGCGATCTTTGCCGCGCGCATGGCCGCGCTTGGATCGTTCGAGGATTGCCCGCGTGTCGCTGTCGCAGTGTCGGGCGGCGGCGACAGCCTGGCGCTTTTGCACCTGATCCAAGAATGGGCCCGAGGTTGCGGCGGCGAGACCATTGCGTTGACCGTCGATCACGGCCTGCGGGCAGGCTCATCGCTCGAGGCCTTGCAGGTGGCGGCTTGGTGCAGTGCGCTGAAATGCGAGCATGCCATCCTGCGCTGGCGCGACCCTCCGGTGGACATGGCGGGCTTGCAGGCCCAGGCTCGTGCCGCCCGTTACCGGCTGCTGGACGATGCCTGCCGCGATCGCGGCATCCTGCACCTGGCGGTCGCGCATCATCGCGACGACCAGGCAGAAACGATACTGCTACGGCTGGCGCAGGGCAGCGGCGTTGACGGCCTCGCTGGCATGGCAGCGATCACGGAACTGGATCATGTGCGGCTGCTTCGTCCGCTTTTGAAGTTTTCATCCGCAACGTTGAAGGATATTTGCCGCGCGCGGGGTCAGGAGTGGATCGAAGATCCCACCAATACGGCTTTGCGTTTCGCGCGTCCGCGCCTGCGCAGCGATGTAGGATTGTTTGCCGCGCATGGCCTGGACAGCCTGGCACTGGAACACACGGCGGCGCGCATGGCCGCGGTGCGCGCAATGCTGGAAAGGCAAACAGCTGTTTTTCTTGCTCGGGAAGTAGCCGTTGAACCAGGCATTGCTAGGATGGGGATTGCGGCTGTGCGTGGCTGTGCGCCCGAACTGCAATCGCGCGTTCTCGGGCAACTGATCCGGGCGATTGGGGACGGTGACTACCTGCCCCGCTTCGCCAAACTGCAGGCCGTTCGGCACGCCATCGCAGAACCATGTTTCAAACGTACGACACTCGGCTCGTGCCTCCTGGAGCGTCGCAAGCATATGCTCTGCATCACCCGCGAGCAGCGCACAGTTGCCGGTCGCGAGGTACAGGCAGCGACGTCCAGCCGCCACGCAGCGGGAAAAGCCATATTTGCTATTGTTTAGCGGCAGCGCGACATTATTTTAATGGTCACGACGTTAGATGGTCGTAACTTTTTGTCAGATGAGGCTCTGCCTGTGAACAATGTCGGGAAAAACGCGATCCTCTGGGCGGTTATCATCATTCTGC
>CALMVH010000141.1 GCA_937873165.1 uncultured Rhodospirillales bacterium | reverse complement strand
GACGAGTATTTCATCGAGAAGAAACTGTACCCGAACGTCGATTTCTACTCCGGCATCATTCTGAAGGCGATGGGCTTCCCGATGGCGACGTTCACCGTGCTTTTTGCCATTGCCCGGACCGTCGGCTGGGTTGCGCAATGGAACGAAATGATAGGCGATCCGGTTCAGAAGATCGGGCGCCCACGGCAGCTTTATACCGGCGAACCTTCCCGCAACTACATACCGATCGACAACCGTGACAAAACTTCGGCAAGTTCCTAATTTTCGGGCTAATGCGGATCTGATTGGACCCCACAGCCTTTCGCCAGTGAGATCCGTAGGGTTCCCTCGCTACCATCGCGCCGTCGCGGCCAACGACAACGCCATGCGCGGCCAGCGTCTCAGGGGTTGGATGCTTGCCGCAGGGTTGGTTGTTGCCGCCACGGTTACCGCGTTTTTCGCCGGTTGAAATCGATACAACCGCCTAATCCCGGCTTGATCGTTCGTATCAGGAAGATCAAATCACCACGAGGTTGACCCGTGACGAAGGGGATCGCTGTTTCATCTTCCTGGACGGATTTTTCCCACTCGACGCCCGACTCCGCTGTCATGAGCGACGAGGAACTGTGCATGGCCGTGGCGCAGGGAGACGAAAAGGCGTTTGCGGTTCTCGTAGACCGTTACCTGCCTCGCCTGCTGGCAGTATCGACCCGCATGCTGGCTAATCCTTCGGAAGCCGACGATGTTGCCCAGGAAGCGATGCTCCGGGTCTGGACACGCAGTATTCTATGGCAGCCGGGTTCGGCCAAGTTCGGCACATGGCTGCACCGCGTTGTGATCAATCTGTGCATCGACCGCCTGCGCAAACGGACATTCCGCCCCTTGGAGGATGCTGCGGAGGTCGTGGACCTAACGGCTAATCCGCAAGGCGACAGCGAACGCCTGCAGATCGGGCGGGCCGTACGCGAGGCTCTCGATCAACTGCCCGGCAAGCAGAAGGCGGCGGTCGTCTTGTGCCACTACGAGGGCTACACCGGCAAGGAAGCCGCCGCTATCCTGCAGATCAGCGTTCTGGCAGTGCAATCCCTGCTGGTGCGTGCGCGGGCGGCCCTGCGCCTTAGCCTGGCGGCCTATGCCGCGGAAGGACAGGCGGATCATGCTTGAGGATGACCGGCTGGACGATCTTCTGGACATTGCGAGGCAGGACGTCTCACAGCATCGTCTGTGGGCCGTTCGTCGCACGATACTTTTAAACGCCACCCCTCGCGTGGTGCGCCGCCGGTTTATCTTCGGGTTCCATCCCGCCTTCACGCTCGCGACGGTCCTGTTCGGCCTGTTGCTGGGCTTTTCAACGCCGGTTCTGGTGCAATCCGGACAAGCGAGTCTGTCCTCTGATCTTTCAACGCAGGCTTTCGGGGCGGAGACATTCGGTTGAACCGTGTCCTTGCGCTGCGCGTGGCCCTGATCGTGTCGGTCGCCTTCAACATCGCTCTGGTTCTGACTTTCGTTCAGCATTCGCCCCCGCCCCCTCCGCACAATGCACAAGACTTCCTTGCGCATGTCACGCGCCACATGCCGGCGGAGGATGCCACCACGCTCCGCGAGACGTTCGACAAATATCAGCCCGCCCTGAACGACAAACGCCAGGCGGCGGATGTGGCCATGGCCAGCGTGCGCACCGAACTCGAGCGGGATAAAATCGATCCGGCTGCCCTGGCGACGGCCATGGACCATACCCGGACGGCCAAGATGGACGCGCAGCAGGTCTTTCAGGACGCGATCCAGGACGCCGCGCCGCGCTTGTCGCGGGAAGCGCGCCAGGAACTCATGCCCGACAAGCATGACGGGCCGGGAAAACGGCCCTAGCTTACCCGCCCGAGAACCGACAAGGCGGCGCGCGCGGCAGTCTCCGCCGAGGAACCGCCCGGTGGCTTCAGCAACACGGCCGCGTCCATGTCGGATAGTATCTGCGAATGCCGCTCCGGAGACTCCTCCAGCAGCTTGGCAAGCGCCGACACGATCTTTTCTGCCGTGGCGTTCTCCTGCAGGAATTCCGGCATGACTTCTTTGTCGAGGATCAGATTGATCAGGCTGACAAATTTCACCTTGATCAGACGTTTGGCAAGCAGGGCCGACAGCGGGCTGACACGGTAACAGATCACGCTCGGCACGCACGCCAGTCCCAGCTCCAGAGCCACCGTGCCCGATGCCGCCAGCGCAGCCCGGGCGGCGGCAAACCCGTCTCGCTTCGCGAGGTCTCCGGTGGCAATCACGCAATCGACTTCGCTGGCGTCCACCACGCGCCGGACATAAGCCTCAAGGTGCGGCAGGGTTATGATAGCAAAACTGATTTTCCGGCCCGGGTCCAGCGCACGGGCCACGGAGATGAACAACGGCAGAAGCCGGTCGATCTCGCCCATCCGGCTTCCTGGCAAGAGCAGTACGATCGGTTTGCCGGCTGCGATGCCATAGCGACGCCGGAAGTCAATCGCGGTTCCCTGCAGATCGATATCAGCTGCCGGATGACCTACGAACGTGCAAGGTAGTCCCACGCGGGTGAAATGCGGCGGTTCGAACGGCAGCAACGCCAGGAGGTGATCATAGATCCGTGCGATCTTGGCAGCACGGCCGGGCCGCCATGCCCATACGGAGGGCGCGACGTAGTGGACCCGCTTGATGGCAGGCTGGATCTTTGCGATTCGGCGGGCGACGCGAAAGCAGAAGTCGGGCGCGTCGATGGTGATCAACAAGTCGGGCTTGCGATGGACGATGTCGGCGGTGGCTTCGTTCAGACGGCGCATGAGGCGTGGCAGGTGGCCGATGACTTCGGTCAACCCCATCACGGACAGGTCGGTCATGGGGAAAAGCGGATCAAGCCCCTGCCCGATCATGCCCGGACCGCCGATACCGGCAAATGTTATGCGGTCGCCTAGTATCGCGCGCATAGCGTGCATCAGGCTGCGCCCGAGATCGTCGCCCGATGATTCGCCTGCAATCAGGTACACAAGGATGGGATCAGCCATCGCCGGCATCAGCCATTACGAACAGGCCGGCTTTATCCGCCTCGCGTGCGATAGTTGCCAGATCGATGACCAGCGTGCGACCTGCTTCAACGGCGATCCCGGCAAAGCCCGCCTGAGCGGCGGCCCTGATTGTGTTCACTCCGATAGTCGGCAGATCGAGGCGCGCATCCTGCTGCGGCTTCGCGCATTTAACCATGACCGCACCAGAGCCCGGCTTGGCGAGGGCCGCCGCGCGCCCGATCAACGCATCGGTGCCTTCGGCAGCTTCGACCGCCAGTACAATACCTTGCTGCACGACAACCGACTGGCCGATGTCGAGTGCGCCAAGCATCCGGGCGGCGCGAAAGCCGGTCCGAATATCGGCAAGCTGTTGCCCGGTCGGAGTGATGGCTCCGAACCGCCCCTGTGGCGCCAGCAAGGAAGGCACGAGGTCCTGGATGCCAATGACATGAAATCCTTCGCGTTCGAACAGGCCAGTTATGGCCCGCAGTAATCCGTCATCCCCCAGGGCCTGGCGACCGATACCCGCCAGAAAGCGCAGGGTGTATAGATCAGGCACCAGTTCGGTAAGGGAAGGACGCCGGATCCCGCCTGCCATAACAATATCACAAACGCCTTCTCGCCGGAGCCGACGAACGGTCGCGCCCGCCCGCCCGAGGCGGGCCCACATGTGCGGCACATTCCGGACGGCAGCGGGATCGGTATGGCCGCGGAAGGCAACGGTAAAACAGGATCGGTTTTGCGCAGTGCATTCAGCCAGAACCAACCCCGGCAAGGCACCGGAACCGGCGATCAGACCTAGCCTGCCATCAGCCATTCTGGCCAAGCGGCTGGCACAAGGGCTTTTTCTCTGCGGTTCTTATGAAGTCGACCATTCCAGCGACGGAGCTATCGGCTTGGAAGGCTTCGGCGGCGCGGCTGACCCGTTCGGCCAGCGTGCCATCGCTGGCGAAGATCACTTTGTAGGCCGAACGAAGATTGCCGATGCTTTCCTTCGAAAAGCCGCGCCGTTCAAGACCTATCAGGTTCAGCCCCGCCAAATGCGCCCGCTCCCCCTTGACCAGCCCATAGGGAATCACATCGTTCTCGACGCCCGACACGCCACCGATCATGGCGTACGATCCGATGCGCACGAATTGCAGAACGGCAGCCAGACCGCCTATTTGCACGTAGTCTCCCACGGAAACATGCCCCGCCAGTGTCGCATTGTTCGCCATGATCACGTTGTTACCGACCTGGCAGTCGTGTGCAATGTGCACGCCCACCATCAGCAGGCAATCGTTGCCGACCCGGGTCACCAGCCCCCCGCCCTCGGTACCACTGTTCATGGTAACATGTTCGCGGATCTGGCAACGTTCGCCCACGATCAGGCGGGATACTTCGCCCTTGTATTTCTTATCCTGCGGCATCTGGCCGATGGATGCGAACGGATAGATCGTGCTGCCCGCACCGATTTCGGTATGGTTCGCGATCACGACATGGCTTTGCAGGCGGACCTCGTCGCCCAGCACGACATCCGGACCAATCACGCAATAGGGGCCGATCTCAACGTTTTCACCGAGGCGGCCGCCATCGGCGACAACAGCGGTCGGGTGGACGCTCGTGCTCACCGGATCATTCCTCGATCAACATGGCGGAAAACACGGCCTCCGCGGCCAGAACTTTGTTGTTGTAGGCTTTCCCCTGGTACTTCCACACGTTGCGGTGCTTGCGTTGCTTCACGACCTCGATCCTCAACGTATCGCCGGGGAACATCGGCTTGCGGAACCGCGCCGAGTCTATACTCATGAAGTAAACCAGCCGGCTGTCACGAGGCACGCCGAGCGAGCGCATGACCAGAACGGCCGCGACCTGCGCCATGGCCTCGATCACCAGAACGCCCGGCATCACCGGCCGGTCCGGAAAATGGCCCTGGAAAAATGGCTCGTTCATTGTCAGGTTCTTGATGCCCACGCCGCGTTCGTCGCTGACGGCGTTTTCAATGCGGTCGATCATCAGCATCGGAAACCGGTGCGGGATACTTTCCATGATGGCGCGGATGTCCAGCGTGACTCCGTTGCTGCCGCTGTCTTCCGCTGGTCGCATCACACTGTCCATTGAATTCATCGATCCTTTTGTTGTCCGGAGGCAGCCTTCGCCAGCCATGCAACCTGGCGAAAGAACTCGCGAGTGGTAATGGCCGGATACCCCATCATGCGGGCCCCCGCGGGTACGTCGCGCATGATGCCGCTTTGCGCCGCCACTTGCGAACCGTCGCCCAAGGTCAGGTGACCGGCAACGCCCCCCTGCCCGCCGATGGCAACGCCACGACCCAGCTTCGTGCTGCCCGAAATCCCGACCTGTGCCACGATCACGCAGCCAGGGCCGATCACCACGTTGTGCCCAATCTGCACGAGATTATCAATCATCGCGCCATGCCCGATGACCGTGTCGGGGCCCGCACCACGGTCTATACAGCTATTTGCGCCGATCTCCACATCGTCCTCGACAATCACCCGGCCAAGCTGCGGAATACGGATATGGCCCGCAGGATCGATGGCGAATCCAAAGCCCTCCTGCCCGATGCGTGCCCCCGGCAGGATGCGGACGCGGTGTCCGACCAGGCAATGCGTCAGGCTGGCCCCAGCGCCGACGGCGCACTCGTCCCCCAATTCCACCGATCGGCCGATGACGGCGTTGGCGGCAACGCGCACCCGGCGGCCCAGGCGGGCCCCTGCCTCGATGACCACGCCCGGCGCGATGTCGCAACCCTCACCTATAACGGCCGATGGGTCTATAACAGCGTGGGCCGAAATCGATCCGATGTCATCCGTGCGGATGGGGTGGAACATCTGGGCGATGCGAGCATATGCCTTATACGGTTCACGGCTCACGATCAGGGCAGACTTCCGGGGCGCGCGGTCGGCGACCTCCGGGGCAAGGACGATCGCCCCCGCTCGAGAGCTTGGCAGATCGCCCATGTACTTGGCATTGTCGAGGAAGCTGACGTCGCTCGCCGTGGCAGTAGAAAGAGCTGCCAGATCGCTCAGTTCCCAGCCCGCTTCAGTATCTCCTGCAAGCGACGAGCCGGTGACCTCCGCCAGATAGGCGGCGGTGAAAGGACCGCGCGGGGAAAAGAACCGAGAATCGCTCATTTCGTGTGGTTCCGGACTGCATCGGGTGCCGGCGGAATCGTTGAGACGAGCGCGGGCACGGTGACGCTGGGAAGCTTCGCCTCAAGCCGGGCCAGGACAGTTTCCGTCAGGTTTACGGTTCCTTGCCCCAGATACAGCGTTTGCTCCTGAGGCAGGACCACGGCCACGCCTTGTTCCTTCGCGACATCCGATACGATTTCGCGGATCGTCTTGACCAGCTTGGCGAACGCGTCGTTGAATGCCTGCTGTTCCGACTGGCTTTGCTGCTGGATCGTTTTCTGGACTTGTGCCGCGTAGCTTTCGAGCGTTTCACGCTCCGCATTGAACGAGTCGGACGTCAGAACCGTACGCTGGCGCGTCAGATCCTCCTCGCGCGTGTTCAAGTCACGCTCCCGGCTGCTCACCTGATCGGCAAACAGCTGGTGTTGCTTGTCGTACTGTTGGTCCAGGCTCTTGCCGGCGCTGCTTTCGTGTACGATGCGCTGGATATCGACAATTCCGATCAGTGGCTGAACAGGAGGCGTATCGGCCCGGGCTGGCCCTGCGCACAGGAAAAGCCCGGCAATCACAGCCACACGCAACCGCATTTAGAACTTGGTCCCGAAGCTGAAGAACAGCACCTGCGTCTTGTCGAACGATTGCTTCACCACCGGCAGGGCCAAATCGATCCGGATGGGACCAAACGGTGATTTCCATGAAACACCGAGGCCGGCAGATACGCGGATGGCGCTGCTGTCCAGAACGCGGTCGGGAGTGCCGCTGCCGGCAATAGCGCCCGTCCCTGGGTTGATGAACAAGGTACCGCTTTGATCGACCTTCGACAATGCGCCGTAATAGCTGAAGGCGTGTCCCTTGATGCCGTATTCCTCCGGCAGTCCCAACGGGAACGCGATATCCGTGGTGCCGCGGTAGTATTCGTTCCCACCGAGCGCGTCGTTGAACACACTGTCGCGCGGACCGACGCCGGCGACGCGGAAGCCCGGGAAAGTATCGCCGCCGAGATAGAAGCGGTCGGCGATGTTCACAGGCTGGTTGAACCCGAAAATGTAGCCGCCTTCCGCCAGCGTGCTGACGACTACATCGTCGGTGATGGCGAAGTAAGCCGTACCCGATAGGACCGAGCGCAGGTATTTGTCGTTGCCACCCGCGCCGGCCGCTTCATTGTCAAGCGACACAATGAACCCGCCCGTGGGATCGAGCTTGCTGTTACGCTGGTCGTAGCTGAGTTCCTGCCCAAACGCCGAGGTAACGCGGGTTCCTTCCTGTTCCTGGATGAACACGGACGCGCCCGGTATCTGAACGTCGTCGATATCGTTCGTCTCGATGCGGTAGTTCAGGCGTTCCCGCAGATTGTCGGTGATAGGAAAGCCAATGCGGAAGTTGCCGCCGGTCTGGTTCTGTTCGAACGTATCCTCGTCGGTCAGGTTGCGGTTGACCTTGTAAAGGTCGGCGCCAGCGGCTAGGTCCCGGTCCAGGAAATACGGCTCGGTATAGCCGATGTCGAAATCCTGCTCCAGGCTGGAGACCGTAGTCGAAAACTGGACGTTCTTGCCCTCGCCCAGCAGATTGCTTTCCTTGATTCGGAAGTCCACCAAAGGTCCGTCCGTCGTCGAGTACCCCGCGCCTACCGAAACTTCGC
>CALMVH010000140.1 GCA_937873165.1 uncultured Rhodospirillales bacterium | reverse complement strand
GCCCTCTACTGCAATCACGTGCACGTTGGGGGCATCGACCGTGGTCATCTGCCGGCGCTGCACCTCCGACACGCGCCCATGCGGCAGCATGATGAAGATATCGGCGTAGCGGCTGCCGCGAAACGCCTCGATCGCGGCCGAGCCTGTATCGCCCGATGTCGCGCCTACGATGGTCACATGCCGGTCGTGCTTTTGCAGAACGTAGCCGAACAGTTTTCCCAGCAGCTGGAGCGCGACATCCTTGAAGGCCAGAGTCGGCCCATGGAACAGCTCCATCAGCCACAGCCGGTCGCCGATCTGCGTCAAGGGGGCGACCGCGCGGTTGCTGAAACTGTCGTATGCGTCGGCGATCAGCTCCTTCAGGATCGGTTCCGGAATGTCATGCCCGGTAAAGGCGGAAACGACGCGGTACGCAACATCGTCGTACCAGCCCGGCTTGCGCGCGGCAAAGGCCGGGATCGATTGGGGAACATACAGTCCGCCGTCGCTGGCGAGGCCCGCCAGCAGAACATCGTTGAAAGGGAGCGCCGGAGCCGCGCCGCGTGTACTGATATAGTTCATGGCCGCATCCGTATAGCGCGCCGAAGCCACACGATGTAAGTCCCCGCCAGCATGGCTGCCAGCGAAAACCAGGTAATTGCATAGTCACGGTGTTGGTTGCGGATACTGCCCAGCAGCCTGCCGCCGGTCGGCACCGGACCGTTTGAGGAAGAGTCGGTCGGCTCAAAAGCCTCGAGGTAGGCGGCAACAGCACCGGGCGCGCCTGCCGCGCGCGCCATGGCGGGTGGATCGATCCAGAACCACCGGTCGCGATCCGGCACGTTGTCCATCTCGAACCAGGCCTTGCCCGTGACGGGCCGCACGATGCCGTCAACAGTTACGCCCGGTAGTCCGGCTGCGGTCGCGGCGGCAGCATCGGGCGGCGTCGGAATAAATCCCCGATCAATGAGCAGCGACGGTTTGCCCGGTGCGGTCAGCGCCGCGAACACATGCACGCCCGGTTGGCCGTCAAGCGTCCTGCCGTACAGCAGCAAAGGTTTTTCCAGGTGCAGCATACCGTGCACCGAAACATGCGCATACGTGCGCGGGACAGGGGTGGCGGTGTCCCATGGAACGGAGGCGAGGCTAGACTGGACTGGAGGGCGGCAATAATCGCTCGTTTCCACTCCAGACGTTGTGATTGCCACATGCCGAGCTGGACAAGATCACGAAACACAGCCCAGCCAGCACGGATGTCCGGGCGATCCGCGAATAAAGGTGCATGCGGCCGGACGGAACGGTAATCCGCCGTTCCGGGACGGGCTTACCGTGGATCGGCTTGCGGGGACGGATTTGCCGCCTGCCTTTGTTGGGGAGGGTGCCTGATATCCGCATCGATCCTGACCATCACGGCTACGTAGATGAGGACCGCCCATAGCATCAGGGCGAGCGCCATGACGATCCTGCGGGCCCGGACCCTGCGGCGCCGCAGCGCCGCCATGGCTACGCCGGAACCCGGATCCGGTCGAAGATCAGGCATGCGAACAGCAGGAAAAGGTAGAGGATCGAAAACGCGAACATCTTTTTCGCGACCGTGTAGTCGCCCGTCGGCGCGCGCAGCACCAATAGCGAAAGGCCGATGAAGATGGCATCGAGAACAGCGGCTATGGCCAGGTAAACCGGTCCGGCAAGATGGATGAAGTACGGAGCGATGGAAACCGGGACCAGCAGAAGCGCATACAGCAGCATCTGCCACTTGGTGTGCCGCTCACCCGCCACGACCGGCAGCATCGGAACGCGTGCGCGGCGGTAATCCTCGCTGCGGTACAAGGCCAATGCCCAGAAATGCGGGGGCGTCCACAGGAATATCAGCAGGAAAAGGATCGCGGATTGCCAGCCGAACTGTCCTGTGACGGCTGTCCAACCGATCACCGGCGGAAACGCGCCGGCCGCGCCGCCGATCACGATGTTCTGCGGCGTCACGCGCTTCAGCCACATGGTGTAAACGAAGATATAGTAGAAAGACGCGCCCGCCAGCAGCATGGCGGACATCCAGTTTACGGCAAACCCCATCATGCTGATTGCGGCAAAGGTCGTGACGATGCCGAAGGCCAGCGCGGCATCGGGCTCGATCCGCCCCGATGGGATCGGGCGATCCTGGGTGCGCGCCATTACCGCGTCGATGTCGCGATCGTACCACATGTTGATCGCACCCGCGGCACCTGACGCCAGGGCGATGCAGCCGATGGCGATCAAGCCCAGCACCAGGTTGATGTGGCCCGGCGCCAGGATCATGCCCGCAAAGCCCGTAAAGACCACAAGGAACATCACCCGCGGCTTCAGCAACGCCATGAAGTCGCGCGTTGCCTCGGACAAGTCTTCGGATAACGGAACCACATGGTTCGCGCCGTTCAGGGGATCGTCTTCGAACAGTTACTTGATCCTTGGCTGTGGCTGAAACCATCCGGACGGCATCGGTGTCGGCACCGTCCATTCCAATGTATTCGCGCCCTCGCCCCAGTAGTTCATTTCAGTCACGCGGCGGCCTCGCAGGATCGTGTACAC
>CALMVH010000139.1 GCA_937873165.1 uncultured Rhodospirillales bacterium | reverse complement strand
CTCTTGGATGTGATCGGGAAGACGTCGAGCGAGAGTTGGCCGTTATGCAACGGTTCGACCCGGCGGGCGTGATGGCACGTTCGCTGAAGGAATGCCTCGAAGCGCAGCTGCGCGAGAAAAACCGGCTGGACCCAGCCATGCAGGGGCTGCTGGACAACCTGAACCTGATCCCCGAGCGCAACCTGAAGAAACTGGCTGAGATCTGCGGCGTCGCGCAGGTGGAAATCCCCGAGATGCTGGCGGAGATCAGGGCGCTGAACCCGAAACCCGGCCTGGTGTTCGAGCATTCGGCTGACGGGCACATCATTCCGGACGTGCATATGCGGCCAAACGGGGCAGGCGGGTGGGCGATCGACCTGAACCCGCACGCCTTGCCCAAGCTGCTGGTCAACCGGCAGTACCATGTTCAGGTCGCGGGCAGCGGTCGCGCGGCCGATAAGGAGTACCTGTCGGAACGCCTGGCGGCAGCGAACTGGCTGGTAAAGGCGCTGGATCAACGGGCGCAAACCATCCTGAAGGTGTCGGCCGAGATCGTGCGGCGGCAATCGGCTTTCTTTGTACACGGCGTGACCCGCCTGCGGCCGCTGGTGTTGCGCGAAGTGGCGGAAACCGTCGGCATGCACGAGAGCACCATCAGCCGCGTCACCGTCAACAAGTATATCCTGACGCCCCGCGGCGTGTTCGAGCTGAAGTATTTCTTCTCGTCCTCGATCGCGGGCACGTTCGGCGGCTCGACTTACTCGGGCGAGGCGATCCGCGCCCGGATCCGGTCGCTGGTCGACAAGGAAAACCCGTCCGACATCCTGTCGGACGATACCTTGGTCGAAAAGCTGCAGGAAGCAGGCATCGACATTGCGCGCCGGACGGTTGCGAAGTACCGCGAGCAACTCGGCATCGCGTCCTCGGTCCAGCGGCGGCGGCAGAAAGCGGTTTAGCGCCTGTAGACAGCGCCTCTCGGCTGTTTCATAACCCGGTGGCCGTTACTGCAACCGGAGCGCCGCATGTCCCCCCATCTTGTGGAAACGATTACGTTCTGGATCGCGCTCTGCATCCTCGCCCTCAGCGCCTATAACTTCTTTTTCCATGGCGGCATGCCGGGAACCCGGACAGCGCCTGCCATTCGCCGGAAAATAGTCGAGATTATCAAGGCCGATTACGACGCCAGGGGCGGAAAGCCCTACACCGTTGTCGATCTGGGATCCGCCAATGGCCTGTTCACCCGCGACATCGCGCGTGCCCTGCCGGATGCCACGGTAATCGGCGTCGAGATCAACGCCTTGTCTGTCGCATGGTCGAACTGGGTCAAGCGCCGGCGAAACTTGCGTAACGTCGAATACCGCAAGATGGATCTATTCCAATACGACTTTTCTGAAACAAATGCGGTGGTGATGTTCCTGCTGCCCTACCACATGGACATACTCAGCCGGAAACTGACGGAGCAGGCCCCGCAAGGCGCGGTGATCGCCGCTAATAAATACGGGCTGGGAAATGGCTGGAAAGCCAACGAAACCATCAAGGTGAACACGGCCACGCCCTTGCAGGAATACGTTTACATATAC
>CALMVH010000138.1:4641-15630 GCA_937873165.1 uncultured Rhodospirillales bacterium | reverse complement strand
GTGCACACCCTGCTGACGGGGGATCGCAACGAGCGCGACCGCAGCCTGTCGATCGTCGGCGCGCCTGCCTATGGCCTGGTGGGCAAGACAGTACAGGTCACCATTCGGGTGAACGATACACCGAACATCGGCCAGCCGACCGCGCAGGTAATGGTCAGCCAGGATGGCGGCACCGCGCGGGAGATGACTGTTCCGGTAGGGCAGGATGTTCCGGTCGACGTGCCGCTGGATCACGGAGGCCATACCATCGTCGCCTTTGATGCGACTCCCGTGCCCAATGAACTGACGATCCAGAACAACCGCGCTGCCGTCTCGATCAACGCGGTCCGCGACCGGCTGAAGGTGCTGCTCGTCTCGGGCGAGCCGTATCCGGGCGAACGCACCTGGCGGAACCTGCTGAAGGCGGACCCTTCGGTGGACCTGGTGCACTTCACCATCCTGCGGCCGCCGGAAAAGCAGGATGCGACGCCGGTCGACGAATTGTCGCTGATCGCGTTTCCCATTCGCGAACTGTTCGAGGTCAAGCTGAGAGAGTTCGACCTGATCATCTTCGACCGCTATGTGCAGCGGGGAATCTTGCCCCAACGCTATTACCAGAACATCGTGCAATACGTCCAGGACGGCGGCGCGTTGCTGGATGCCAGCGGACCGGCGCTGGCCGATCCCATGTCGCTGTACTACTCGCCGCTGGGCGATATTCTTCCAGTCTCGCCCGGCGATGTCGTGGCGAAAGAGTTCAAGCCGACGATCACCGACATCGGCCGCCGCCACCCGGTCACTGCAGGATTGCCGGGCGATGGAGCGGGTGGCACAACCAGTTGGGGCAGCTGGTTCCAGCAACTCGCCGTGATCCCGAAATCCACCGATCCTGCCGACACTGCCGTGGTAATGGCGGGGGCGGACCGTCAGCCCTTGCTGGTGCTCAGCCATGTCGGCAAGGGACGCGTGGCGGAACTGGCCAGCGACCAGATCTGGCTGTGGTCGCGCGGGTTCCAGGGTGGTGGACCCCAGGCCGAACTGATGCGCCGCATGGCGCATTGGCTGATGAAGGAGCCGGCCTTGGAGGAAAACGACCTGCGCGCCCGCGTCGATGGCAACACCCTGACGATCGACCGCATCAGCCTGACGCCCGCCAAGTCCGACGCGACCGTCACCGCGCCATCAGGCGCGACGCAGGTCGTGAAGCTCGCGCCCGGCCCGGCGGGCGCGGACACGGGCACGACCGAAACGCACGAAACCGGCGTCTACAAGATCACCGACGGCACGCGCACGGCCTTTGCCATCGCAGGCTCGCTCGACGCGCCGGAGTTCCGTGACGTCCTGACCACCGAAAGCAAGATGAAGCCGGTCGCGTCGGCGACAGGCGGCTCGATCCACTGGTTGGCGGATGATCCGGCCATCGAACTGCGCCGCGTTCCCGCCGGGCGTGCGATGAGCGGGGGCTCGTGGATCGGGCTTCGGCAGAACGGCGGCTATACCGTATCGGGCGCGGAACAGACTTCGCTGGTGCCGCCTCTGCTGGCGCTGACAATCATGCTGGCGGCACTGTTGTGGGCATGGCGCAGGGAAGGCCGTTGAGATTGACGGTTCGGCTCTGTTTGCCTACAAAGAGTCTGGATACCAAGAGTGCATATAGTGGCTGAAAAACCGAGCGGGACGTTTATTTCGAACCTGAAACTTGGCTTTCAGAAGCTGAAAGCGGGCGTTAATAAGGGCGCGAGCGGCAATGTGACGGCAAGAGGATCTCCCGAGGTAAGCATCCAGCAATTGCCGGCTGAACTTGCCTCGCAGCATCAATCCCGGGCTGATTTCGAGAAAACCGCGGATCAGGTGCTTCGACTCAGCAACGAGCAGATTGCGACCGATCCACTGAACGTTATCCGAGCTCACCGGTCGATTATCTTGAAAGTGCTGCCGCACGCCGATGGCTCCGAGAGCCCGTTCGGTACTCCGGGCAACCTGGGACGAGCACAAAAAGCGTTCTTAAACCTCGACAAAGTAGAGCCGATCGCCTTGCACGAAAGCCGCGACATCAAGGAGCGCGAGCTGTCGAAGACGCTGCTTGATCGTACGCAAAAGTTGAGACCGATGGTGCCGGGGATTGCCAGCGGACCGTCAGGTCCGAAACCGCGACCTTGATTGCGGATTGTTCAGACGCGCATTCCTGACCTGACCGCCGCCCGGTTGAAGCGGCAGGGATACCGGCAGCACCTAATCGATCCTAAGCATCCATTGTATCAAGAGCCCCTGGTCGATCTAGCCGATTACGGGATCGTGGGTCTGAACCATTTCTCGCGCATCGATAACCCGCCTTACCATCAGGTCTTCCCCGGCGCGATCACGCAACTGCTGCTGCGCCGTAGCGTGGCGGAGCGGCTGGCCAGCGTCGATGCAGGGTTGCGGCGCGACGGGCTGATGCTGTTCGTGCACGATGCCTATCGCCCCACGGCCGTCCAGGCCTACGCGCACGATGTTTGGATGCCAGCCCGTCTGCGCGAAACCGACCCCTCGCTGGAAGGCGAGGCGCTGCTGGCGGCAGTGGAGCAATACTGGGCGCGGCCCACGACCGATCCCGCATCCCCCTCGCCACACCTGACGGGCGGCGCGGTGGACCTGACGCTGGCATCGGCCCATTCCGGCCAATGCCTGTTCATGGGCTCGATCTTCGACGAACTGACGGAAATCGGGCATACCGATCATCTTGAGACATTCGAACCGCGTTCGTACTCCGATGGCGAAGCTCAGACCAATCGCCGCCGCCTGTACTGGGCCATGATCGACGCGGGGTTCTGCAACCAGCCTTACGAATGGTGGCACTACAGTTGGGGCGATCAGATGTGGGCAAGGCTCACGGATGAACCAGCCGCTTTCTACGGAGCAGCCCTCAATCCACCCGGATGACCACCTTGCCGATGTGCGTCTGACTTTCCAGGTGCCGGTAAGCGTCCCTGGCTTCGTCGAATGGAAAAACCTTGTCGATCACCGGCTTCAACTTGTGGACCGCGATGGCGCGGTTCATGTTTTCGAATAGTTCGCGGCTGCCGACCAGCAAGCCTCGCACGATGACCCCGCCGCCCAAGATCGGCATGGGGTTGATGTCGCCTTTCGTCAACACGCCGATCAGGCTGACAATGCCGCCGCGTGCCGCCGAGGCGATCGACTTCGGCAGCGTGCCAGCGCCTCCGACCTCCACCACGTGATCCGCGCCCCGGCCGTTTGTCAGGCGAAGTACCTCCTCGTGCCATTCGGGTGTAGCCCGGTAGTTGATCACCTCGTCCGCGCCCAGTTCGCGCACGCGCTGCAACTTGTCATCGCTGGAGGAGGTCGCGATGACCCGAGCGCCCGCCGCCTTGGCGAACTGCAGGCCGAAGATCGAAACGCCGCCAGTACCGAGGATCAGCACCGTCTCGCCCGCCGCTAAACGGCGAAGACCGTACAGCGCGTTCCAGGCAGTCACCGCGGCGCAGGGCAGAGTGGCGCCTTCCTCGAACGACAGGTGGTCGGGCAGTTTCACGATGCCGGCCTGATCCAGCAGCTTGTATTCCGTCAGCATGCCGTCGATGGCGCCTCCAAGGGCGGTAGTCTCGTCGCCCTTGCGCATCTCGCCGCCGATACAGGCCTGGGTGAAGATACCTGCTACCCTGTCGCCGGGGGCGACCCGCGAAACGTCCGGGCCTACCTCGACAACTTGACCCGCACCATCAGACACCGGCACCAGATTGGGTGGTAGAGTGCCAAACCCGTAGCGATTTCCTACGATCATCAGATCGCGGTAGTTCAGCGAACAGGCGCGGACCTTGATCAGCACCTGACCGCGAGCCGGTACCGGGGTCTCGGCTTCGCCGGGCGTCAGGTCGTCGATGCCGTTATTCGACGGCAGGCTCCAGTACCGCATTCTAAAGCTTTACACTCTGGCCGGTGCGCGCGGCCTCGTAGATCTTCATCATGATGCTCACGTCCTTCAGCCCTTCCTCGCCTGGCGTGGCAGGCGCGTCGCCGGATCTTACCGAGATGGCGAAGTGATCCATCTCCAGGGCAAACTGATCCTTGTCGCCCAATTCGAACTTCGTTTCCTGACTGGCCTCGGCCAATTTCAGCTGGATACCCTTGTAGGGGATGCCAGGATCGAGGATCAACTGGCCGGTTTCTCCCGCCAGCGAATACGATTTCGTACTATGGGCGCCGTAAGCGCTGGCGCAGACTGCCTGCGCGCCGCTGGGGAAGCTCAGAATGAAATTGCACATTTCCTCGACCTGCGCGAAGCGCGCGTCGCCGGGTGTCGAGTAGGTGTTGGCGCGCACCTCGACGGGCTCCTCGCCCAGAATGAACCGCGCGCCGTTCAGGGCATAGATGCCAAGGTCCATCAGAACGCCGCCTCCGGCCATGTCGCGGTTCAGCCGCCACTGGTGCGGGTCGCCCATATCCTGGCACAGCGATGCGCTGAACACCTTGGGTTTCCCGATCCTGTCCTGCTGGACCAATGTTTGCGCCCGTTGGTTATGCGGTTCGTAGTGGATGCGGTAGGCGATCATCAGCTGCACCTTGGCATGGGCGCAGGCGTCGATCATCGCCTGGCAATCCTCCGGCGTATTCGCCATCGGCTTTTCGCACAGCACATGCTTGCCCGCCTTGGAGGCGCGGATGGTGAAGTCCTTGTGCAGGCTGTTCGGCAAAACGATGTACACCGCCTGGATGTCGGGATTGTCCTTGATGTTGTCGAAGTCGTCGTAGCTGTAGACGGCCTTCGGGTCGACGCCGTAGTCCTGCGCCAGCCGCTGCGCCTTGTCGGCGTGGCCGCTGACCAGCCCCGCCAGCCGCACGGTCTTCGAGGCGGCAAACGCGGGCAGAATCTGGCCCAGGGTCAACTGTCCGATGCCGACCACCGCGATGCCCAGCCGTTGTCCGGGCGGCAGGGGTGCGGTGTTCAAGTCGTCGGGACCCTCGCTGACGGCGTGCTGCTGGTAGTTTTCATCCGTAATGGCCGGACCGGTCGCGGCGATCAGGGTGGTGCCTGCCGCCGCCAAGAAGGTGCGGCGCGTCAGCGGGGAAAACGGAGTGGCCAAGACGAGCGTCCTTTTTGTTACCTCGATAGAACCGGGGGCCGCAGGTACGGTTCCGCCGCAGGATTCACGATTTCGCCACGTGTATGGGATGATAGGTAGGTACTGGGAGACTTCATGCGCTTCGCCTTCCTGACGATCACAACCCTGGTCGGCTTTTCCGCCCAGATTGCGGCGGCGGAAACCCAGCCGGAGAGCGAGCGCGAGCATGCCTCCATCGCGTTGTCCCGCCTGGGCTACGGTCCTGCGGCAGGTGACGTCGAAACCGTCACGCTCATGGGCGTTTCGAACTACATACACCAGCAGCTGTTTCCTGAAAAAATCCCCGAATCGACCGACCTCGTGAAGCAGCTTGCCGCAATGACGACGCTGAACCAATCTCCGGAAGCCCTTTTTATCCGCGACCGCGAACTGAACGAACGCAAAAAAGACGCGAAGGGCGACGATGACCAGGGGGAGAAGAAATCGATCAATGCGCAGCTGGGCCTGCCCGACCGGGAAGCCGACGAGGCAAAGCTGTTGCGCTCCATTGAAAGCCCGCGCCAGTTGCAGGAGATGCTGGTCGATTTTTGGTACAACCATTTTAACGTGTACCAGAAAAAGGAAATCGACCGGATCTGGATAAATGCCTACGAGGAACAGGCGATCCGGCCATACGTGTTCGGCAAGTTCCGCGACATGCTGGAAGCCACGGCCAAGCACCCGGCGATGCTGTTCTACCTTGATAATTGGAAAAACGTTGCACCCGGAAGCGTCCATCCGCAAGCGGGCCTGAACGGCAGGGTCAAGGCCAAGGACAACAACGAGCAGGGCATCAACGAGAACTACGCCCGCGAAGTGATGGAGCTGCACACGCTGGGCGTCGATGGCGGCTACACGCAAGCCGACGTGACGCAGCTGGCGCGTATCCTCAGCGGCTGGGGCTTCGGCGCGGCAAAGCTGAACCAAGTGCGCACTGGCTTCACCGACAAGGAAGCCATGCGGCGGGAAATCAACGCGCAGAACGCCAGTGTCTTTTTCTTCAACCCGGATCATCACGATTTTGGCCAGAAGGTGTTCCTCGGCCGCGTGTTTCCGGGCGGTATCGGCCAGCAGGAAGGCGAGACAGCGCTGGATATGCTGGCTTACAGCCCCATAACCGCGCATCACATCAGCTACGAGCTGGCGCAGTTCTTTGTTGCCGACGATCCGCCGCAGGGCCTGGTCCGGCATATGGACGATACGTGGCAGCGTACGGGGGGCGACCTGCGGGAGGTGGTACGGACCATGGTAGACAGCCCCGAGTTCTGGGACAGGCAGTACCGGCAATCGAAGTACCGCACGCCCTTCCAGTACGTCGCGGCGGCGGTGCGGGCTTCGGGCGCGCCGGTGGATACACGGGTTTTGTTGCAGGCGCTTGAGAAGATGGGCGAACGGCCTTACGACAACTTGACGCCCGACGGGTACAAGAACACCGCCGACGGCTGGCTGAACCCCAGCGCCACCGAGGCGCGTTTGACCTTCGCCACGGCGCTCGGCATCGGGAAGCTGGAGCAGATCCACATCGTTGACAATCC
This sequence comes from uncultured Rhodospirillales bacterium, assembly GCA_937873165.1. Classification (GTDB taxonomy): domain Bacteria; phylum Pseudomonadota; class Alphaproteobacteria; order CALMVH01; family CALMVH01; genus CALMVH01. Next base: position 9,014 of record CALMVH010000138.1, on the reverse strand, counting down.
CGATGGATCCAACGGACGCGCGGATACGCCGGGTAAAGCCGTGCCCCTCGATCCACGGCATATTGAAGCCGCCATCGATGCGGGTCTCAGCCCCGCGACAATGCAAGCGGTGGCGGAGGTTCCGCCGGGTTTGCAGGCGGCGGCTCTTCTTGGCAGCCCTGAAATGATGCGGCGGTAATGATGCTGTACTCGCGCCGCGACATGCTGAAGACCATCGCGCTGGCCTCGGGCGCGACGCTGCTGCCGCTGTGGCCGCATGCCTGGGGCGCACAAACCGGACAGGTGGATGGCAATCGGCTGGTGGTTGTTTTCCTGCGCGGGGCCGTAGACGGGCTTTCCATCGTTTCGCCCTACAAGGATCAAGCCTATGCAGGTCTTCGTCCCTCCATCGCAGTTAAGCCGCCTGGCGCCCAGGATGGTTCGCTGGCGCTCGACGGGTATTTCGGCCTTCATCCGGCCTTATCGTCGCTGATGCCTTTGTGGCAGCAAAAGCAGCTGGCGTTCGTGCAAGCAGCGGGAAATCCTGACTCCACCCGGTCGCATTTCGATGCTCAGGCGCAGATGGAAAGCGGCACGCCCGGCGTGACGGGAAGCGACGGGTGGATGAACCGCGTGCTGGCCGGCCTGCCGGGGCCCCATGGCCCGACGCAGGGCATCAGCTATGGACCGACCCTGCCGCTGATCATGCGGGGCAGGGTTCCGGTCCAGACGGTGGACCTGGGCCAAGCCGCGAAGCCCAGTGTGATCGACCGGCCGGAGATCGCGCAAGCGTTCAACAAAATGTACGCCGGCGGCGACGCGCTCAGCCAGTCATACCTGCAAGGCCAGCAGGCCCGCCACGAGATCGCGGCCGATCTGGGCGAGGAAGAAAAAGTCGCCAACAACGGCGCGCCCCTGCCGGGCGGGTTCGCGAAAAATGCGGCGCAGCTGGGCCGCCTGATGCAGAAGGACGGCTCGGTCCAGCTGGCGTTCCTGGCCCTGGGCGGTTGGGACACGCATGTGGGGCAGGGTAACGGCAGGGGTAAGCTGGCGAACTTGTTGAGGCCCCTCGGCGACGGACTGGCGACACTGGCGCAAAGCCTTGGGCCGGTGTGGCAGAAGACAGTGGTAATGGTTGTGTCGGAGTTCGGGCGCACCGTGAAGGAAAACGGCGGCGGCGGCACCGATCACGGGCACGGCAACGTCATGTGGGTGCTGGGCGGCGCGGTGAACGGCGGCCATGTCTATGGCGAGTGGCCGGGCCTGGAAGGCGGGCTGTACCAGGGTCGCGATCTGGCGGTCACGACAGACTTCCGCACCCCTGTCCACGCGGTGCTGGAGCGGCACTTTCGCTTGCCGGACCAGGCGCTCGACACGGTATTCCCGCGCGCCCCCCGCATGGATCCACGCTGGGCGGGGTTGATCAAGGCCTGACTTTACTGAGTCAGAAACTCACAAGCGCCTCGTCACTGTTCGAACACATGCTCCAGCGTCTTGTCGGACTCAGGCGCGGGTACGACGGTGAAGTTCTGATTTTCCCATCCACCGCCCAGCGAGCGGTACAGGGTTACGACGTCTTCCGTCACCGAGGTCGCCGCGTCCGTGTATTGCTGGCGGGCGGTGACCAGCTGGTTTTCGGTCGTCAGCACGTCGATGAAGGTCGATAGTCCATGCTCGTAGCGGTTTTGCGCGAGATATAGGCCGTCCTGCGCAACCTTGACCGTGTCGGCCAGGCTGACCTGCCGGGTCCGGTCGGTGCGGTAAGCCGCCAGCGCATTTTCTACCTGCTCCAACCCTGTAAGCACCGTCTGCTGGTAGTTCAGCGCGGCTTCGGCCTGTTGCGCGGTGGCAAGGTCGATGCTGGCGGTCAACTGGCCACCCTCCAGGATGGGCAGGGTGATCTGGGGCCCTGCGGAGTAGAACAGGTTGGCCCAGTGCACGAGGTCCTGGATGTCGATGGCGCGGGTGCCAGCCTCGCCCGTCAGGGTTACATCCGGATAGGTTTGCGCGATGGCAACGCCCAGAGAGGCTGTGGCCGCGTGCAACTGCGCGATGGCCGCGCGTACATCCGACCGGCGCGCCGCGAACTCGGACGGAACGCCGATGGCGATATCGGGCGGCAGGGTCGGTACCGTCTTGCTTTGTCCAAGCTCGGTGTCGAGCGCACCCGGCGCCAGTCCCAGCAGCAGGCAGAGTTCATTGGCCGCGAGGCGTTCCTGCTGCAGGAAGGTAGGCACTCCGGCCGTGGTCGTGTCCAGCTGTGTTTGCGCGTTATCGACGTCCAGGTAGCTTGCGAGGCCCTGCTTGAAGCGGCGCTGGGTCAACTGCACGATGCCTTGCTCGACCTTGATGTCCTCGTCGGCGATCTTCTCCTGCGCCTGGGCGCCGCGCAGGTCGATGTAGGCCTGCGCCGTCTGCGCTTCAAGCGACACGAGCGCGTCGTTGTGGTTCTCGACGGTCATGACCGTGTTGGCCCGGGCTTCCTCGGCGGACCGGCGCACGCGACCGAACAGGTCAATCTCCCAGCTGGCGTTCAGGCTGTCCTGGAACAGGTTGAACGGCTGGTAGAAGGAGCCGAGATTGAAACTGTTCGCGCCGCCCGCGGCGGTTGCGCCGATATTCGTTCCGCCGGTCTGGGAGCCTGAGCCCCCCAATCCGCCGCCGCTGTTCGACTCCCTTACCAGGCCTTTTAAGCCCTCCTGCTCGCGCATGTAGCTGGCCGTGCCCCCAAGGTGGGGAAGACCGGCGGCCTCGGCCGAGATTTCCTGCTGTCGGGCCTCCGTGATGCGCAGCACCGTCTGCTGCAAAGGCAGGTTTCCCGCAATCGCCCGCTGGATCAGCGAGCTCATCTCGGGGTCGTCAAATCCGTTCCACCATTTGGGATCGGGATTGGAAAGCGTGGTGATGTTGCTCTGGCCGGGCTTGCTTGGAGTAACGGCGGACGGATCGCTCCATGCTTCGGGCGCTTCCGGCGTAGGATCGTCGAAGTCGGGTCCGACGGAGCAGGCGCTCAGAAACAGCACCAGTGGAAAAGCAACGCGACGCATGGTCAATGGCCCCCGCCGCCGCGGGCGGCTCTGATCGGAGAAAATAGCAGGCAAAGCGGCACGATGCAGAACGATATCAGCGCGCATGCCTCGAAGATGTCCTGATACGCCAGCACAGCCGCCTGCGTTGTGAAATTATTGTACATGAGCGCCGTGGCGAGGTCCGGCGACGTGCCATTCTGCATCAGCCCGTTGCGCAACTGCGACATGGCTTCGTTGAACGGCTCGAAAAGCGGCGTCATGTATTGCGACAGGTGGGCAAGGTGGATTTGCGTGCGCGACGTGATCATGGCGGTGGCAAGCGAAATGCCGATAGCGCCCGCGACGTTGCGGAACATGGTGTTCAACGCGGCGGCATCACCGTTCAGGTTCTTCGGAATGGTCACGTATGAGATGGTGCTGATCGGCACGAACAGGAATGCCAAGGCCAATGTCTGCGCCATGCGCAGGGAGGCAAGCCGGGTAAAGCTCATGTCCGATGTCAGGTCGCCGGAATAGATCAGCGCGAAGCCCATGATAAGGAAGCCGGTCCCGATCATGAACCGCGTTTGGACCTTGGGCATGATCTTGCCGATGATCGGTATCAGCAACACGATCAAGGCCGCGCCCGGCGCCAGCAGCAAGCCTGCGAGGGTGGCGGTATAGCCGAACTCGCGCTGCGCCAGCTGCGGGATGAGGACGGCACTCGAATACAGGATAAAGCCCATGGAGAAAATCGCGACGCATCCCATGGCAAAGTTTTTGTCCTTCAGGACCCTGATATTCACGATGGGTTTCTCGGTGTAGAGCAGCCACACGATCGCGCCGGATATGCCGATGGCGGACAGGATCATCATCGTCACGATAAAGGATGAACTGGTCCAGTCGTCATCCTCGCCCCGGTCCAGAAACACCTGCAACGATCCAAGACCCAGCGCGATCAGGCCTATGCCGATGTAGTCGATGGAGATGCCCTTGCCGGTCTCAACCACGCCCTTCTGCCATGGCGGATCCTCCACCAGCGCCAGAACGCCGAAGAAGCAGGTAAGCCCGACCGGCAGGTTGATCAGGAAGATCCAGCGCCAGCTATAGGTATCGACCAGGTACCCGCCCAGGACCGGCCCGAGAACGGGGGCCACAATGGTGGCCATGGCGGTCACGGCGAAGGCCTTGCCGCGCTGCGAAGGCTCGAAGGTGTCGAGGATGATCGACTGCTGGTTCGGCTGGAGCCCGCCTCCGAAAAAACCCTGAAGCAGGCGGAATATGATCAACTCAGGCAGGCTGGACGACAAGCCGCACGCCAGCGAGCACAACGTGAACGAACCGATGCAGATCAGGAAATAACGCTTGCGCCCCAGCAGCCGGCTG
>CALMVH010000138.1:512-4631 GCA_937873165.1 uncultured Rhodospirillales bacterium | reverse complement strand
CTGGCCGACAGGCGGCCGGCGATGTGCGGCAGCGCGACGTTCACGATCGTGGTGTCCAGCACCTCCATGAAAGCGGCCAGGGTCACCACAAGCGCGATCGCCCATGGATTGGCCTTTGGCTTCCATTGTTGCTGACTCGTGGCAGCTGGGCTCACTGTTTCCGCTCCGCCTGGCTACAATTCTGTTCCGATCCCAGCTGGATCGTCGGCTCGACGGACAGGCCGATCGGGATGGGCAAGTTGTCGTTCTTGTCGAGCACGATCTTGACCGGTACCCGCTGCACGATCTTTACGAAATTGCCCGTCGCGTTTTCAGCCGGGAACGAGCTGAAGCGCGAGCCGCTGCCATCCTGTATGGTATCGATATGCCCTGTCAGCTTGATGTCGGGATGGGCATCGACCGAAATGGTGACACGCTGGCAGACGCGCATGCGATCCAGTTGGGTTTCCTTGAAGTTCGCAACCACCCATTCATCGTTGGTCACCAGTTCGAACATCGATTGTCCGGCCTGTAGATAGGTTCCCAGCTGCACGTTCCGCCGGGTGACCTTGCCGGATTGCGGCGCGTGCACCTCGGTATACGACAGGTTCAGCTGGGCTTGATCCAGCTGCGCCTGGGCCTGAGCCACCTGCGCGGTCAGCTGGTCCACCTGCGCCTTCGCCGCCTTTAGATTTTGCGGGATCAGCTTGGCGACATCCACCTGGGCCTGGTTGTAGGCCACCTGGCTGGCGGCGGCCTGTTGCTGCTCGTTCGCCGTGTCGATGTTTTCTTGCGTGGTCGCGCGGGTATCGACCGAATGCTGGCGCTTGTACTCCCGCTCCGCTTGCTGGCGCTGCGCCTCGGCCTGTACCTTCTGCGCTTGCGCCTGCACCAGGCGGGCCGGAATCTGGACCCGGGCGATGTCGTAGTTCAGTTGCGCATTGCGCAGCTGAGCCGTCGCGAGATCAAGGTTCGCCTGGGCCTGATCGCGCGCGTTGATGTAGTCGCGCGGATCGATCTTTAGCAGGATATCGCCGGCCTTGACGTACGAGTTGTCGTCTATGTCCAGTTCGACGATGTACCCCGATATTTTCGGGGCCATGGTGACGGCATTGCCTTCGGTGTAAGCGTCGTCCGTCGACTCCAGGTTGCGAACAGAGAAAGCGTACAGGGCGCCGCCCACAAGCAGCAGCAGAACCACCCCCGCGAGGATGAACAGCCCTTTGCGGCTTTTCCTCTGCGGCTTGTCCTTGTCCTGCGGTTTGTCCTGGCTGTCGGCCCCGCCATCCTCCTGCCCGGACGTGGCCTGGTCCTGATCGTCACCGCCCTGGTCGTGGGACTGGCTCTTGTCCTGCGGCGCACCCTGGCCCCGCTCGGCCGGCGCGAACACGATCCTTGAAGTCAAAAGCATTGTCATACCCTTTCACGGCACTTTGAGGCCGTATGTCTATTCCGCTCGGCTGTGCAACTTCGTCACGGTTGCAAGTACGACATCCACCGCGTCGCGCATACCCTGTTCATCGACACGCACGCTGGCGTCCACAAGCTTGTCCCACAGCAGTCCGCCTCTCAGCATTGTCATGGTAAGAGACGCCGCCTGCCTGCAGTCCAGCGGCTTTATTTCTCCGTCCTCGACGCCCTTGGCAAAGATTTCGGTCAGCAGGCGTTCCGACGTTTCCCGCCCGGAACGGAAGTCGTTCAAGGCGATGGCCGGAAACCGCCCGGTCTCGGCAATGACGATGCGAAACATCTGCAGGGTGTTCGCCTGCATCAGAAAGTCCAGCATCGCGTTCAAACCCAGTTTCAGGCGGGAAGCAAATCCGTCCGCGTCCAGGTCGACGATGCTGGCCAGCCGTTCCTGATATATTTCGCGCAGGTGCTGCATCACCGCGACGAACAGGGCTTCCTTGCCGGCGAAATGAGCGTAAACAGTCGCCTTCGATACGTTCGCCTGTTGGGCGATCGCATCCATGCTGGCGTTTTCGTATCCCTGCCGCAGGAACACAGCCTGGGCCGCCTCGACAATCGACGCGTTTGTCCGGCTTTGAGTGGTCTTGAGGCAAGCGGCCATGCCGCATCAGTTAGACTGAACGGTTCAGTATTGCAAGGAACTAAAAACGGCCTCGCATGATTTCGTCGAAACCACCGTTTGAGGACCCCGAATGTCGCATACCCTGACGCTGAATGTCGGTTCGTCCAGCGTTAAGTTCGTGCTATTCCGGCGAGCGGATCAGACGCAAGTTGTTCAAGGCGTGTTCGACAACATCGGGCAGGAAACGCCCACCCTGCGGATCGTGGACGCCGATGGCAGCCGCCAGGTTCCGGTGAATGGGGATCTGACGGATGTTCTCGGCATACTGCCCGAAATCGACGGGATAGTGCAGGCGCATCCCATGGAAATCTCGGCAATTGCCCATCGGGTTGTCCATGGGGGGTGGCTATACGACTCCCACCGGGTGATCGACGAGGCGCTGTTGCAGGGGTTGGAAACTCTTCGCGACCTTGCACCCAATCACCTGCCGCTCGAGATCGGCTTCATCCGGCGTTCACTGGATCATTACCGGACAGTCCCGCAGGTCGCTTGCTTCGATACCGTGTTCCACCGCGACCTGCCGGATATCGCCAAGCGCTTGCCGCTGCCGCGCGGCCTGTTCGACAAGGGCGTGCGGCGGTACGGCTTTCATGGGCTGTCGTACACCTACCTCATGGGCCGGTTGCCGGACCTGATCGGCGACAAGGCGCAGGGCCGCGTCGTGCTTGCGCATCTGGGCAGCGGCGCCAGCATGGCGGCGGTCAGGCGCGGCAAACCGGTGGATACCACCATGGCCGCGACACCGCTCGGCGGGCTGATGATGGCGACGCGCAGCGGCGACCTCGATCCCGGCATACCGGGGTTCCTTGCGCGTGCGCACGGCGTACAGCCGCAGGATTTCGAACATATGGTGTCTGCCGAGTCCGGCCTGAAAGGCGTCTCCGGCGCCACCGGCGATATCCGCGATCTTCTGGCTCGGGAAAAGGCCAATCCCGCCGCGGCAGAGGCAATCGCGATGTTCTGCTATCAAACGCGCAAGTGGGTAGCCGCGATGGCGGCGGCGCTGGAAGGCATCGACGTGCTGGTATTCAGCGGCGGCATCGGGGCCAATGCGCCCGTCATACGCCAGCGCATTTGCGAGGATCTCGACTGGATGGGGCTGACCATCGACACGCAGGCAAATGCGACCAAGGGCGAGTTGTGCATCAGCGCCCCGGGCAGTAAAGTCATGATCTTTGCCTTGCCGACAGATGAAGAATCGGTAATGGCTGCAACCGTTAACGCCCTTGTGACGTTCAACGGGGATGACTGAACAAACACTCCCCGCGACCGATCAGGAACTCACACGCATAGACGGCTGGTGGCGCGCGGCGAACTACCTGAACGTCGGGCAGATCTACCTGCTGTCCAATCCGCTGCTGAAGATCGCGCTGACGCCCGATCACATCAAGCCGCGCCTGCTGGGCCACTGGGGCACCTCGCCAGGCTTGAACCTGTTGTACGCGCACATGAACCGCCTGATCGTGAAGTACGACCTGAATACGATCTACCTCGCGGGGCCAGGTCACGGCGGACCGGCGCTTTTGGCGAACGTGTGGCTGGAGCGCAGCTACAGCGAACATTTTCCGCAGGTTACGGCAGACGAGTCCGGCATGCTGCGGTTGTTTCGCCAGTTCTCGACTCCCGGCGGTGTGCCCAGCCATGTCAGCGTGCCGACACCCGGATCGATCCACGAGGGTGGGGAGTTGGGCTATGTGCTGGTGCACGCGTTCGGAGCGGTCTTCGACAATCCGGACCTGATCGCCCTTGCGGTCGTCGGCGATGGCGAAGCCGAAACCGGTCCGCTGGCGGGCAGCTGGAAAAGCATCGATTTCCTGAACCCGGCACGCGACGGCGCGGTTCTGCCCGTGCTGCATCTGAACGGCTACAAGATTTCGGGGCCGACGGTACTCGGCCGTACCAGCGACGACCAGCTGAGACGTTTCTTTCAGGGGCAGGGATACGAACCTGTGTTTGTGGAGGGTGACGATCCGCTGCAAGTCCATCGCGCCACCGCCGCCGCCATGGAGGCCGCCGTACTGGAAATCCGCGCTATCCAGCAGCGCGCA
>CALMVH010000138.1:0-502 GCA_937873165.1 uncultured Rhodospirillales bacterium | reverse complement strand
GCGCACGGGCAGGTCAGGCGATGGAACGTCCCATCTGGCCCATGATCGTGCTGAAAACGCCGAAGGGCTGGACGGGGCCGAAGGTAGTCGACGGCAAGCCGGTGGAAGGCACGTTCCGCGCACATCAGGTGCCGGTGGAGTCGGTCAAGACCAACCCTGAACACCTGAAGATCCTGGAAAGCTGGCTGCGCAGCTACCGGCCCGAAGAATTGTTCGATGAAAGCGGGTTCCTGCGCGACGAGTATGCCTCGCTATCGCCGCGGGGCGACCGGCGCATGGGATCGAACCCGAGCGCCAACGGCGGCAAGCTGACCCGGCCACTGGTCTTGCCCGCCATCGAGACCTACCAACTGACGTTCGAGCGAAGCGCTACCGAACGCCAGAGTTCCACGGCGGTCCTGGGCAGCTACCTGCGCGACATTTACCGCGACAACCCCGACAATTTCCGCCTGTTCTGCCCCGACGAGACCAACTCGAACAAGCTGGGAGCGGTGTTCGAGGA
>CALMVH010000137.1 GCA_937873165.1 uncultured Rhodospirillales bacterium | reverse complement strand
TCAATGCGTAAAGGGGCAGGGCTGCGCGGCGGAGGAACAGCGTTGCTGTAGCTGAACCCGATCAGCCCCAGACCCAGCGCAAACGGCGTCACATGCGTGTACGCTTCGATGATCCCGGCGATGATCCGGTGCTGGGGATGGTCCCGGTTTGCCGCCGCAACATGATCGGGTTGATTGCGCTCCAGTTCAAGGTCTTCAAACATCTCGCTGAAAAGCGCAAGCTGTGCCGGCGTACCGTCGTTTGGAGGCACCAAATCTACTGCGGGGTCGACGGTAGCGGCCAGTTTCGCAGATGCCCTGCCGGAGCCGCAGCTTCGACAACATAGCGCCATCGGAACGGCGGCGCCAGGCTGGGACGGCGGTGGGCGCAATGCAGTCTCTCTTCGGTGCAGGCGGCTTCGATCTCGGTTGCCATGTGCTTGTAGAACTTCTCCGCCTCGCGCGCGGAGCTGGCATGACCGGCCGCCGCCACGGCGTCGCGCAAGGCCCACATGAACCAGCCCGCCTGGATTTCGCGGCATTGTTCCGACGGCAGATGGCTGAAGTAGCAGCTTGTGCGTCGCCAGCCTTCTGCAAGCTCACCGTCGAGAAACGGCTTCAATTCCGCAAATGAGAGGCTGGCCGCATAGCCCATCGCGCGGCCGGCCTTGGGGATTACCACTTTTGGCTCAGCCTGCTCCGGGCTGATCCCGGCAAGGGCCGAGTAGCTCCTGACGAAGCTGCCAGATTTGAACTCGGTCGTTTCGAACGCCCCGTAGGCTTTCTGGTTAAGGGAGGCAACCACCAGATTACCCAAAGCACAGACGGCGATTGCAACGCCCGCGCAAAGCGCCTGGCGCAGCAGGACCTGCCGCTTGGCTTGCCAGCGTTCTGTCCGGGTCAGACAGTCACCTATCTTGATGCAAATCAGGGATGCGAGGCTGGGAAGGATCCAAACCCCGTCCTCGCGCGTCAGCCAGAAAGCGCCGAGAACCACGCTCAGCACGATCGACAGGGCTACCTGCCAGCGAAGCCTGGTATTTGAAAACACCACAAAGGCGTACAGCGCGATGAGCGCCAAGGGAAAGATGATATACAGACCTTCGCGCAGAACCATCGACAGGTAAGGTCCCCACAACAGCGGATGGAAGGCAAGGCCCGCGAACAACGCGGCTCCCAGCCAGGACCGATGGCTGAACCGGCCAGCGAAGGCGCCAGCGATCGCGGCCGCGGCGAGATAGGCGGCTTGTTCGCCCATTCTCAAGGGGATCGAAAGCCAGGACGTGCACGCGATGAACAGCGGAAAGAACATCCCCTTGGCCAGGGTCAGGTCGTCGTAAGGCCCCAGCCACTCGCCATGCAGGAGAAAACGAGCGGAAAATGGTTCAAGTACAGGCTACCCCCCGAACAACTTACAATCCGTGCAACAGGGCCTTGAGGGGATCGGTTTTCGATTCCGGCCTTGCCTCGACGGCAGCGCGCACGCCCCTGATCCGGGCCCGCAGGTCGTGTAGCTGGTCCAGGAGCGACAGCACGACATCCATCGCCTCGTCGTTCACCTGCATGTCGCGCCTGAGATGCGTCACGAGGTCGATGCGGGCGATGTCGATCTCGGCGAACTGCCAGCCTTCTGTACCGGGCGTCGGGCGCACCCAGGTCCGCGCGACGTAGGTTTCGACGGTGGTACGGTCCACCGTGAAGTGCAACAGCCCGATTGCCTGTTCGATGGTGGTCATGACGTGCCTTTCGCTGCGGCGCGCGGATCGAAGGGATGCGTTCTCGCCCATGTCTCGACGGCCTCGCGCAACACGGGATCGATGACGGGCGGCATGACGATGCGCAGGCGCACCAGTTCGTCGCCGCCGTTCAGTCCCTTGCCTTTCAGGCGCAACACTAGGCCCGTGCTGGATCCGGCCGGCACCGCCGTCTCGACATCGCCATGCACGGTCGGCACCGGAACACGGCTGCCGAGCACGCTTTCGTGAAAACCGACCGGCAGCTCGACCAGGATATCGTTGCCCTTCCGCGTAAACAGGGGGTGCGGCAATACGTGAACCTCCACATAGGCATCTCCGGCCGCGCCGTCGCGCCCGGTGTTGCCCTGGCCTTTCAGCCGCAATTGATGGCCTTCGGCAATACCGGCGGGGATCTTCAGGTCCAGCACACGGCCGTCCGGCATGGTCACGCGCTTCTGCCCGCCTTTGGCTGCCTCCAGAAAGTCGATCTCGATCGAGTACCGTGCATCCAGCGTAACGCCCTGCGGGTTCTGCGCGAAGCCGCCGCCGAACATTGAGCCGAAGATGTCGCCGAAGTCGCGCGGGTCGAACCCGTTCGGGTCTAAGTCCTCAGGGCCTGACGCCTGACGCCCGAAGCCGGGCGGTGCCTGACGGTACGTCCGTCCCGAGGTCCCGCCTGCATAGTCGCTGTAGAACTGCGACTGGCGGGGCTGGCCGTCCATGTCGATCTCGCCCCGGTCGAACCGGGCGCGCTTGTCGGCATCGCCAAGGATCCCATAGGCCGCGCCGATATCCCGGAAGCGGGTTTCCGACTCCTTGCCGGGGTTCAGGTCGGGATGGTGGGCTTTTGCCAGCTTGCGGTAGGCCGATTTGATGTCGGCCTCGCTGGCATCCTTCGCCAGCCCAAGCATTTCATAAGGGTCCTGCGCCATGGTCAATGCTTAACCCGCGAGACGGACTTTCGGCTACCGTCAAGGCGGGGCTGGCGGAAGCGCGGTGTTGTTGTGACCATGCGTATGTCGGCATCGGTCGGAGCAGTATTTTACCTGATCCCACACGGCCTTCCACTTTCGCCGCCAGGTGAATGGGCGGCCGCAGGCGGCGCAGGTCTTTACAGGCAAGTCGGCCTTGCGCACCGTCCTAGGCATCGGAAGCCAGGGCATGCAAGGTGCCGCGATAGGTGATCAGCGGGCCGATCAGCGGCATCGAGATCGCGATATCGAAATGCAAGGCACCGTTGTAATCAGTTTCGACCGCGTCGCAGCGGGGCGACAGGACCGCCGGCAAACGGATCCCGAACAGCGCAAAGCGCGTCACCGTCAGCATCAGCCGGTCGGGCGAGGCGCTCAGGTGGAACGTGTTGGTGAAAGGACCCTGCCGTTCGATCAGCCCGCCCGGCGTGCCGCTGGCGCGCAGCGTACTGCGGTAACGCCGGGCCGAAAAGTCGCGCCGCCATGAATCGACGCCTTCGGCATCCGTCGCGAAGGAAACGATAACATCCTGGCCCTTGCCGTGACGCGGAAACCCGACCAGCGCGCAGATTAAGCGTGCAGGCAGGCCGGACGCAATCTCCGCGTCCGCCAGGCCCTTCGTGGCAAGGAACCCGTTGTTATCGTGGAAGCGGCGGACCGCCGCGGGCAACCGGTCGAAATCGCTGCCCAGCGCCTGGTGAATGGCTGAGATCATGGCGACAGCTCCGGCTTTGCGATCATCAGGTAAAAGATCACGATCACGCACAGGAACGCGGGCCATCCGAGGATGAACCACCAGCGTGCGTAGCGATAATAGAGGGTCGGCAGGGGCGTATCTGCCGCCAGCGCTTGTTTGACCAGCTGGTGCATGCGGATTTGCAGCCAGACGACCGGCAGCCAGCAAGCACCCACGACTCCATACAGGACAATGGCAAGCACCAGCCATCCGCTGGTCAGCGGAAACCCCGCGTTCAGGGCCAGGGCCACGCCGGTGACCGGCTGCACCACCACCGCGGGCGCGGTGAAGATCCAGTCCGCCAGCACGACATTGCGGCTCACCACGGAAATGGCGCGGACATCGCGGCTGCGCTGCGCCATCCAGCCATGGAAAGCGGTGCCGAGGCCCGTGCCGAACAAGAGCGTGGAACTCAGGATATGGATGGTCTTCAGGATCAGGTACCAGCTCACCGTTCAGCCTCCAGGATAATCATGATCAGGGTCGCCAGCAGGATAGGCAGGTTCTTCAGCAATGGGCCGAAGGGCTGGGCCCACAGCGACGGCAGGGCGATGGTCGCAAGCACCGTATAGCCCAGCATCACGGCAATCTGAGCGAAGCCGGTCGCGACGGGGCGGATGCGAAGCAACAGCAACAACCCCAGCATGAAATCCACGGCGGCACCGCTGTAAATCGCCAGGTAGCCCCAGGCGCCAGAAAGACCCAGCCGCGACAGCATGGCTTGGTTGCCGACCAGGGGATAGAGGAAGGCCGGCACGATCGCGGTGACGATCCACACCGTGGCAAGCCCCAGCCGCAACGGTGCGCGCAGCCAGAACAGGCGGGCGGCGATCCGGTCAGCGGCCAGCGCGGGCGTCTCGCGCAGCACGGCCCGGATCGAACGGGGCGTCCAGCCGAGCGCCTGTGCAAAAGGGGTGATGTCGGCGGTGTTGCCGGCCTGCAGGATCGCCACGCTTTCACGGGTGAGGCTGCCCAGGCGGCACCGGTCGCCAAGATATCCCATCAGCCGCAGCAGGCTAAACGGTACAGGCAGGAGCTTGATGGGCTTCAGTTCCAGCCAGCTTCGAAACAACGCCGTCAGTTCGCCGGTTGTCAGGACTTCAGGTCCGACCGCATCGAGGCGCATCGGCCCCTGTGGAACGCGGCGAAGCAGCGTCGCGACAGCGCGGGCCAGATCGTCGACAGGGATCGGCTGCAGGCGCGCCGCTCCATCCCCGATGCCGAGCGGCACAGGCAGCGCCGCCAGCGCCGCGAACAGATTGGTGCTTTGCCCGCCGCGCCCGATCACCAGCGATGGACGCAGCACGATCCAGTTCAGATCGGTTCGTCCGGCGGCGAGATGGCACAGGTGATCGTCGGCCCGCGCCTTGGTATCGAGAAATCGCGTCGGCACGCTATCCATGCCAAGTCCGGAGATCTGGATCACTGTTGGAATGGATGCGGTCAGGCAGGCATCGAACAGGATGGAAGGGCCGCGGGCGTGTACCGTCTCGAAATCGCCGCGAATGATGCCGGCGGCGTTGATCACCGCGTCAATCCCTTCCAGCCGCTTCAGCCAATCGGCGGCTGTATCGCGGGTGAAGTCGCAAGGGACCGTTTCACCCCTGCCACAGCGCACGATATCGTGCCCTTCCCCAGCCAATTTCCGCGCAATGGTACCGCCGATAAATCCGCTCGCCCCGATTATCAGGATGTGCAGCGATCCATCACCTTGAGAACGGGCAGAACCGGTCGCGGTCATGCCTGAGGATAGCAAAGGCTTTCCCGCGCAGCAAACCCTGGGCGGCAAACCCGCGTGGTCTTACTGTCGCAGGCACCTCCCGCGTCGTTAGGGCTGGCCGCTTCCGCCTGCCGCGCCGTAAACCTGCCCATTGGCGTAGCTGGCATCATCAGCGGCCAGCTGCACATAGATCGAGGCGAGTTCCGCTGGCTGGCCGGCGCGGCCCAGCGGCGTCTTGCCGCCGAACTGCTTCAGCTTCTCCTGCGTGGCGCCGCCGCTGACCTGCAGGGGCGTCCAGATCGGGCCGGGCGCCACGGCATTGACGCGGATGCCTTTCGGCCCCAACTGCTTTGCCAGCGACTTGGTGTAGTTCATCACAGCCGCTTTCGTTTGCGCATAATCGTACAAGTCCGCCGAAGGGTCGTAGGCCTGCTCCGAGGTGGTGCCGATCAGCGTGGCGCCGGGCTTCAGGTGCGGCAGCGCCGCCTTGATGATCCAGAACGGCGCATAGATGTTGGTCTTCATCGTCCAGTCGAACTGCTCGGTCGAGATGTCCATGATCGAGGCGTTGGCCTGTTGCCGCCCGGCATTGTTCACCACGATGTCGAGCCCGCCCAGTTGATCGACGGCATCGGCCACCAGCTTGTTGCAGAAGGCTTCGTCGCGGATGTCGCCCGGCAGCGCGATGCCCTTGCGGCCCGCCTGCCGGATCAGCGCGATCACCTCCTGCGCGTCCGGTTCCTCCGCAGGCAGGTAGTTGATCGCGACGTCGGCGCCCTCGCGCGCATAGGCGATCGCAGCGGCGCGGCCCATGCCGGAGTCGCCGCCGGTGATCAGCGCCTTGCGCCCGGTCAGCCGCCCCGATCCCTTGTAGCTGGTCTCGCCATGGTCGGGGCGTGGGTCCATCTTGCTGGCGAGGCCCGGCCATGGCTGCGATTGGCCAGGAAATGGCGGGCGCGGGTATTTGGTGGTCGGATCCTGAAGGGACGCGTTGGAACCCTGCGCAGGCTCTTGGGCCAGGGCCGGTCCGGCAATGCCCGTCGCGGCAGCCAGTCCAATCCCCACGCCAACCCCGCCGATCATCGTGCGCCGCGAGATGGGGTTGCTGGTATCGGCATCCATGGAACTCTCCTTGTGATCTCAAGGAAAACGAACGGCAGGTCGCAGGCTTGGTTCCTCCACTCAGCTTGTAGAGTAAGGATGCCGCCCGCCTCTTGGATCCTCGACGGTTCCGTCCTGCAGGTATTGCGGGCCTACGGGGACTTTCCCCGCGCCGCCCGGGATGTCCAGCATGTACAGCGGCAGTGCCAAGCCCGACAGCTGCGTGCGGAGGGTCCGCATGAGCGCCTGGCCCTCCATGATGGTGGTGCGGAAGTGCGAGGTGCCGCGCGCCAGGTCGCCGTGGTGCAGGTAATAAGGCTTAATCCGCAGTTCCACGAACAGGCGGAATAGGGCGTCCAGCGCCTCGGCCGTGTCGTTGACGCCCTTCAGCAGCACGCTTTGCGACACCAGCGGAATACCCGCATCCACCAGCCGCGCCAGTGCCGCGCGGGTGGCGGGCGTTACCTCGCGCACATGGTTGCAGTGGATGGCGCCCCAAACGGCCTTGCGGCTGCGCAATGCCTCGATCAGGGCAGGCGTGACCGCTTCGGGGTTCGAGACCGGCTGGCGCGTGTGAAACCGGATAACCCCGACATGCGCAATGTCCGACAGCGCCTCCACGATGTGCTTCAGCCGCCGCGGCGACAGCACCAGGGGATCGCCCCCGGTCAGGATCACCTCCCAGATCGCGGGCGTGTCGCGGATATAGGCCAGCGCCGCGTCAAGCTCGGCATCGCTCAGCAATCCCTGGTCGGGTCCGATCTGTTCGCGGCGAAAGCAAAACCGGCAATACGCGGCGCACAGCTGCAGCGGCTTCAGCAGCACCCGGTCGGGCTCGCGGTGCACGACGCCTTTTACAGGCGAATGCGGCTGGTCGCCGATCGGGTCGCCCAACTCGTCCGGCAGTATGGTTTGTTCGGCCGCGCTGTACAGGAACTGGCGGGCAATCGGATCGTTCGGATCGTGGGGGTCAATCAGCGAGGCAAGGTGCGGCGTGATCGCTTCGGCGAATACCGCGGCTTCGGCCAGCGCAACCTTTTCAAAAGTGGCGCTCATATCACGGTCGCGTAGTCGAGCAGCGCCAGCATTGGCAGGTCGTGCGGGGCATTGCCGTATCCCCAGGTTTCGCTGGGCCGGTGCGCATCCAGCCATTCCCCGACCCTTGCGGCCTTGGCGGCCCGCACGCAGTTCACCCCCGCGATCCGCCCGGTCAGGCGGTTGCCGACGACTTCCAGTTCGGTGCCCAAGACCTCGTCGACCGGCAACCCGGCAAGCAACGCGGGCAGGTAGACCGTCGCCGCACCCGTCACGACCACGATCCGGGCGCCTTCGCCGTGGTGGCGGCGCAAGGCGTCCACCGTCTCGCTACGCCACCTCACCTTGTTCCTCAAGGCCGTGCCCGCCTGTGCCGCCCGGTCCGCCGCAATGCCGCGCACCGTCAGTTTCAGCAGCAGGCTCTTGATGCGCCCGCGCCGGTCCGAAACGCCACGGGCGGGAATGAACGCGCCGAGGCTGGCTGCCACCGCATACGCCGCTGCCGTCCAAGGCCACCCGCGCAGTTCAGCCAGCCACAGCGGCAGCGTGTCGCCATGCGTCAGCGTGTCGTCGAAATCGAAGAAGACGGCTTTCATAACTGTTCATAGTCTGCCTGCGCAGTTCACGAAAGACATCCCGTTCGCGGATCGACAGGACGCCGAGTAGATCGGAAATTTGCGACTAACCCGAGATGCGGCGGGTGCTGGAGCGATTATCAATCGTTATTTGGCTGTGCAACCATACAAGGATGCGCTGAAAAGCCGTTACGGCCTCGTTCACTGAAGGCTTCTGCTTTCAACTGTCTGCAAGGTCAGCATCTGTGATACTAAGGTTGCCGGAGAAATCAGGTCGTGGTTGAAAACAACATTTCCAGCAATTTGGAGGATGGCACGGAGCGTCCGGAGGGCGCTTGCCGTCAAGCTTGGCCGAATGGAGCGACATTCGACAAGGCGGTCCAGCGATTTCTCGGCGGCAGCCTCCGGGTTGCGGGTATCCGCGCACTACGGCCGTTCGGTGGCAGCGGGCGCGCCGAGCTGCGCATGGGGGCGCTTGCCACATACTTCGCAAACACCTCCAGCCCTTTGACCACCCTCCTGCAGCAGGCGGGATTGCGAGCCTATCTCGAACGCCCCCTTTCGCAGGTCCGCTTCGACCAGGCTTCGCACCAGCCGATTTTCTCGAAATACGAACAGCGCATCTATAATCTGGCTGTTTCCCGTGACACGCCCGTTCCGTACCGGCATGCGCGGCTCAGCCGCATCACGCCCAAGGGCGATACCGTTGCGATGCCGTATGGCGACGAAATGATCGGGGATTATTTCACGTCGCGGCGCTCGGCGCAGGCAGCCCGTGAAGTGATGATCCGGCGCCTGGAGGCGGAGGCTTCAGGACAAACTGGTTTGTTGCCCGTTCACACTTCGAACCCGGCCAGCGCAACCGTGTTCGACGGGTTGCGGCACGCGGCCGCCGACGCGGCAGGCCGTGACCGCCGCCTGCATTGCTACGTGCTTTCGGGCCAGCATGGCCATTACGGCGTATCGGTCGACGCGCTGCATACGGGTACGATGCTGGCCGTTATGAAGGGCAGCGCTTCGCTTCCACCGAAACGGCTGATTTTCTTCGATTCGATGGATACCGCACGGGGCATGCCACGATTCGAGGCAAGCTTTCGGTCGGGCATCGATGCCGTTTTCCCGGTTCCTGCGGGTGAAACGCCGGTGTCCTCCATGGCCGAGAACGGCAGCGTTCCGCTGTTTCGCGGGTTACATCCTATGCCCCGCCTTCGTGATGTCGATTGTGCCTTATATGCCTTCGCCATGGCGCGCGCGCTTATCCAGATAGCCTGCACCCAGCCGAACCTGGTTCTGCATGCGGATATCGCCCGGATCAAAACAGAAATGACCGCCCGCATGCCGGACTTCTTCAGCGGACCGGACCAGCTGCGCCCGGTGGACCAAAGACGGGCTGCCGGGATTGCCTTGCGTTGGGATCTAGGCCGCGGCTATCTGCAAAGCCTGGCGGCCGCGCCGCTTGCACCGGCAGGGCGGGAATTGAAACTCTAGCCCGAACCGGCTACATCAGCGGCACCTTTCCCGGAGCCCTGCCATGCCCGCCTATCAGTACGTCTATGTCATGAAGAACCTGTCCAAGGCCTACCCCGGCGGCAAGAAGGTTCTGGACGGCGTGTATCTCAGCTTCTTTCCCGGCGCCAAGATCGGGGTGCTGGGGCCGAACGGCGCCGGTAAATCCACGCTGATGAAGATCATGGCAGGCCTCGACAAGGATTTTTCCGGTGAAGCCTGGGCCGCCGAAGGCGCAACCGTGGGCTACCTGCCGCAGGAGCCGCAGCTGAACGAGACCATGACCGTGCACGAAAACGTCGTGGACGCGCTGGGCGAGACGCGCGACCTGATCAAGCGGTTCGAGGACGTCTCATGCAAGC